>DVHU01000082.1 GCA_018711815.1 Candidatus Egerieimonas intestinavium | reverse complement strand
CAAAAAGGTTTTGTTTTAGATGATGACCGGTTAAAACGCTTAGGTGGGGGAAACTATTTTGATGAGTTGTTAGCGCGCATTCGTGATATTCGCTCTTCGGAAAAAGTCTTTTGGAGAAAAGTATTGGAAATTTATGCAACTAGTATTGATTACGATCCAAGAGCAGAAAGTTCAAGTCTTTTCTTTAAACAGGTACAGAATAAAATGCATTGGGCAGCACATAAGCATACAGCTGCAGAAGTGATATATCAAAGAGCGGATGCTGGGAAAGAACATATGGGGTTAACTTCCTGGCAAGGAACATCAATAAAACGAACGGATGTAGAAGTTGCAAAAAATTACTTGAGTAAAGATGAATTGGATGTATTAAATAAAATTGTTACCGCTTATTTGGATATTGCGGAGGTACATGCATTAAACCATGAGCCTATGTATATGAAAGACTGGCTAGAAACCATAGATGATTATTTGAAAATGACAAGAAGAGACATACTAAAAACTAAAGGAACGGTTACACATAAGCAGGCGCTTGAAAAAGCTCATGAGGAATACGAGAAATATAAAAAAAGAGAGGAAAGTAGGTTATCTTCGGTAGAACAACATTTTTTTGACAGTATAAATGAATTAGAGGGATTAGAAGAAAAAGATTAATTTAACAAGAATTGTTTTATGAGGCAGCAGTTTTTCTGATTTAGGCTTTTCCGTTACGAATGATTTTTTAGATGGTGGATGATATTGAACATTTATACCATTATGCCCTGAAAAGACGAGCAAAGTTAAGGAGAAAATTTTACTATGGACCATTTTGAATTAGTATCAGAATATTCCCCCACCGGCGACCAGCCCCAGGCCATCCAGCAGCTGGTCAAGGGCTTCAAGGAAGGCAACCAGTGTGAGACCCTCCTGGGCGTCACCGGCTCGGGCAAGACCTTTACCATGGCCAACGTCATCCAGGCCCTGAATAAGCCCACCCTCATTATCGCCCACAACAAAACTCTGGCGGCCCAGCTCTACGGAGAATTTAAAGAATTTTTCCCCAATAACGCGGTGGAGTATTTCGTCTCCTACTATGATTACTACCAGCCGGAGGCCTACGTGCCCTCCACGGACACCTATATTGCCAAGGATTCCGCCATCAACGAGGAGATCGATAAGCTGCGGCTCTCCGCCACCTCCTCCTTGAGTGAGCGGCGGGATGTGATTGTCATTTCCAGCGTATCCTGCATCTACGGCCTGGGCTCCCCCAAGGACTATATGGACATGGTCATCTCCCTGCGGCCCGGCATGGAGAAGGACAGAGATGAGCTGCTGCGCAAGCTCATTGACATCCAGTACGACCGGAACGACATGGATTTTCACCGGGGTACCTTCCGGGTTCGGGGGGATGTGGTGGAGATTTTCCCGGCCAACGAGAGCGAACTGGCTGTGCGGGTGGAATTCTTCGGGGATGAGATTGACCGCATAACGCAGATCGACGTGCTCACCGGGGAAATTAAGTGCGAGCTGAACCATATCGCTATCTTCCCCGCCTCCCACTACGTGGTTCCCATGGACCAGATCCTGCGGGCGGCCTCCGCCATTGAGGAGGAGCTGGCGGAGCAGGTGAAATACTTTAAGAGCGAGGACAAGCTTATCGAGGCCCAGCGAATCGCCGAGCGGACCAATTTTGACATTGAGATGATGAAAGAGACGGGATTTTGTTCCGGCATCGAAAACTATTCCCGGCATTTGTCCGGGCTGGCCGCCGGGCAGCCCCCCTACACCCTCCTGGACTACATGGGAGATGATTTCCTGATGATCATCGACGAGTCCCACAAGACCGTGCCCCAGATCCGGGGCATGTACGCCGGGGACCAGTCCCGGAAGACTACCCTGGTGGACTACGGTTTCCGGCTGCCTTCCGCCAAGGATAACCGGCCCCTGAATTTTGAGGAGTTTGAAAGCCACATTGACCAGATCCTCTTCGTCTCCGCCACCCCCGGGGAGTACGAGGCGGACCACGAGCTTCTGCGGGCAGAACAGATCATCCGCCCCACCGGGCTTCTGGATCCCCGGGTGGAGGTGCGCCCGGTGGAGGGTCAGATCGACGACCTGGTGGGTGAGGTAAATAAGGAGGTGGCCCAGCACCACAAGGTGCTGATTACCACCCTGACCAAGCGCATGGCCGAGGACTTGACGGAATATATGAAGGATCTGGGCATCCGGGTCCGCTACCTGCACTCGGATATCGACACCCTGGAGCGGACGGAAATCATCCGGGATATGCGCCTGGACGTCTTTGACGTGCTGGTGGGCATCAACCTGCTGCGGGAGGGCCTGGATATTCCGGAGATTACCCTGGTGGCCATCCTGGATGCGGACAAGGAGGGCTTCCTGCGTTCGGAGACCTCCCTGATTCAGACCATCGGCCGGGCCGCCAGAAATTCCGAGGGCCACGTGATCATGTACGCGGACAATATCACCGACTCCATGCGGGTGGCTATCCAGGAGACGGAGCGACGCCGGGCCATCCAGGAGGAGTACAACCGGGAGCACGGAATCACGCCCAAGACCATCCAGAAAGCGGTTCGGGATCTGATCAGCATCTCTAAGGAGGTGGCCAAGACAGAGCAGCAGCTCACCAAGGACCCGGAGTCCATGAGCCGGGAGGAGCTGGAAAAGCTCATCGCCCAGGTGCAGAAGCAGATGAAGAAGGCGGCGGCAGACCTGAATTTCGAGCAGGCCGCCGAGCTGCGTGACAAGATGATTGAGCTGAAGAAAAACCTGGATGATTTAAGTTGAAACAGGGAAGCATATAAGGAGATAAAAGAAAATGGAACCAACTAGGAAGCTGTACGAGAACGACAGCTACAAAAAAGAATTTTCTGCCCGGGTGCTGGACTGCCAGCAGAAAGGGGATGCCTGGGAGCTCCTGCTGGAAGCCACGGGATTTTTTCCGGAGGGCGGCGGCCAGGGGGCTGACCGGGGGATTCTGTGCCCCGTATCAGCGGAGGCCTCCGAGTCCCAGGAGTCCGTGCGGGTGCTGGACGTCCACATCCGCCAGGGCCTGATCTATCACACCTGCAGCGGGCCCATAAATCCCGGAACCCCTGTGGAGGGGCGCCTGGACTGGACGCTGCGCTATTCAAATATGCAGCAGCACACCGGCGAGCACATTGTCTCGGGAATAGCCCACAAAGCCTTCGGCGTAAACAATGTAGGCTTTCACCTGGGAAGTCAGGCGGTCACTCTGGATTTTGACAAACCTCTCACGGAGGAACAGATAGACTGGCTGGAGGAAGCGGCCAACCGGTCCGTCTGGGAAAATCACCCGGTGCAGGTATCCTACCCCGACGCCCGCCAGTTGCAAAATTTGGACTATCGCAGTAAAATTGAGATTGAGGGCCAGGTGCGTATTGTCACCATCCAGGATGTGGACGTCTGCGCCTGCTGCGCTCCCCATGTTCTGAACACCGGCGAGATAGGCCTAATCAAAGTCATCAGCCACCAGAAGTATAAGGGGGGCGTGCGTCTGTCCATCCTCTGCGGGGACAGAGCCCTGCGGGAGGTTCGCCAGAACCAGCGGCAGATTGCCCAGATTTCCGCACTGCTCTCCGTGAAGCCGGAGGCAGTGGCCCAGGGTGTGGAGCATCTGCACCGGGAGTGTCAGGAAACGAAATTCCGGTATGTTGAGCTGCAGACAGCCCGCATGCTGGATCAGATCCGGCATCTGCCGGCGGAGCAGGAAAACGTCTGTCTGTTCGTCCCTGAATTGGATGTTCCGGCCATACGCCGGGCGGTCAACGCCATGCAGGAGGAGCATCCCGGGTACTGCGGAATCTTCGTGGGCAGCGATCAGGCGGGATACCGCTATCAGATCGTCAGCAAAACCCAGGACTCCCGCCTGGCGGGAGAAGCCCTGAAGCGGCATTTCGCCTGCCGGGGCGGAGGAAAGGCCGACATGATTCAGGGACAGATCACAGGCACCCGGGAAGAAATTCAACGGATTTTCTCTTCCCTAGAATTGCAGAAAAAATAGAAAAAACAGGAGGAAGCTGCATGAAAGTATTATTTTACGACACCAAGGACTATGACAAGATGGCCTTCAATATGATGGCCAGCGATTATCCGGACATCCAGATGGAATACATGAAAACCAACCTGGAGCCCAGAACTGCCAAACTGGCCAAGGGCTTTGACGCGGTTTGCGCCTTCGTGAACGCGGATGTGGGAACCCAGACCATAAAGACCCTCCACGAGGCTGGCATCAAGCTGATCCTTATGCGCTGCGCCGGCTTCAACAACGTGGATCTGGACACCGCCAAGGAGTGCGGCATCCAGGTATACCGGGTTCCCGGATACTCTCCCGAGGCCGTGGCCGAGCACGCCATGGCGCTGGCCCTCATCGCCAACCGCCGCATGCACAAGGCATACCTGAAGGTGCGGGAAAATGATTTCAGCCTCAGCGGACTTTTGGGCATTAACTTCTACCAGAAAACCGCCGGAATTATCGGCACCGGAAAAATCGGCGCAGCCATGGCCAGAATCTGCCACGGCTTTGGCATGAACGTTATCGCCTACGATGTATACCAGAATCCCTCCCTGGATTTTGTAAAATACGTGACCATGGATGAGCTGCTGGCCCAGAGCGATCTGATCTCCCTGCACTGCCCCATGACCGACGAGAACCATCACCTGATCAGCAAACCCACCATTCAGAAGATGAAGGATGGCGTAATCCTGGTGAACACCTCCCGGGGCGGTCTGGTGAAGACCGACGACCTCATCGAGGGAATCCGCGCCCACAAGTTCTTCGCCGTGGGCCTGGACGTGTACGAGGAGGAAACTAACAACGTGTTTGAGGACCGCTCCGACGACATCCTGGAGCACTCCACCACCGCCCGGCTGCTGTCCTTCCCCAACGTGGTGATCACCTCCCATCAGGCCTTCTTCACCATGGAGGCTCTGGAGGCCATCAGCAAGACCACCTTTGAGAACGCCATGGCCTTCCAGGCCGGCGAAAACACCCCCAATAAACTGGCGTAAGAAGCCCCAGTAACCAGGGGAAACTGTAAGAGGAGCCGCCGCAATTAAGAGTACTTCCCGTATCGCATAGCTATACGGTGATCCTTCTTAATTGCGGCGGCTCCTCTAATTTTTCCCTCTATTTCCCGAAAAGCTTTAACAGCCGGTCAGCTCCGGCTTTTCCTCGGCAGATTTTAATGGCCGGTCAGTTCCGGTGAAATTCCACCTTGGGCGTATTTTTCATAAACTCCAACACCTGCTCCTCGGACATTACCGTCATGTGCGCTCCCAGCCCCTGAGAATTCAGCGCCCCGGCTGCGCTGGCAAACTCCGCGCACTCCTCCACCGAAAGGCCTTTCAGCAGGCAGTGGGTGAATGCGGCCACGAAGTTATCCCCGCAGCCCGTGGTATCCACCGGCGTTATCTTAAAGGGATCCGTGTAAAAGCGCTTCTGGGCATCCTTGAAAAAGCATCCTTCGCCTCCCAGCTTAATCAGCACATGCTTTGCTCCCATGTTCAGGAAGGCGTCCGCTATGGCGTCCGGCTCCGTCTCTCCGGTGACGTAGCTGGCCTCTTCGTAGCTGGGCATACAGTAGTCCACATAAGGATACAAGTCATCAAAGGCGTGGGGGCCCAGCTTCTTGGAATCGTAGGTCATATCCGCCACAGTGATGGCTCCCCCCTCCTTGGCCGCCCGGAAAATTTCCACAATGCCGTTGGTGTCCAGCTCTCCCAGAATGTACAGGCTTCCCGCCAGAACAGCTCTGGCCTCCCGGAACACAGACAGATCAATGTCCGCTCGCTGAAGAGCGTCGTTTTCTCCCTTCCCCAGGAAGAAGGAGTGTTCCCCGTTGGGCTTTACCACCACAATGACAGACACCGATTGGCAGTCCTCGGGCCGGATCAGCAGATCCTTATTGATGCCGCAGCGATCCAGATCGCCGCAGATCATATTGCCCACATCTCCCTGATCCAGTCTGCCCAGAAGAGCCACGTTATTCCCCAGCCTTGACAGGGTGGCCGCCTCGTTAATGGCGTCTCCGCCGCCGGCCATCAGAATCTGATCGGCGTCGATGGTGGGCTCCCCGCAGGTGAGAGCGTCCTCGGGAATGTTCGTCACCAGAATATCCTGCACAATTTGGCCGATGCAAATGGCATCATACTTTTTTGTCTGCTCGCTCATATTAAAATCCCCTTTTCCTTAGTTTCTGCTTCATATTGTCTATATTTTAACATCGTGAAATAAATTTTACAATCTCCTTTTTCCAAAAAATATTATTTCACGCCAAGAAGAGCTGCTGCATTAGCCAAACACTATTCTCACTAACGTCGGTGTAGGTGTATATGAAAAGCGGCCGCCATGGTGAGCAGCCGCTTACAATCACAAAATATAGTCTTTTATCGCCTCAAGAAATTCCTCACACCTCTCGCTGTGAACCAGCATATCAATGGGCTGATTCAAGTCCATACTTAACACCCCCATGATGGACTTTGCATCTGTCAGATAGCGGCCGGAAATCAAATCAATCTCAAAATCCTGCATAGCCACCAGATTCACAAATCTCTTGATCTCCGCCATATCCTTTAAATGGATAGAAATTCTTTTCATATACTTCCTGCCTTTACGCTAATTTGTTGATCCCCTCCGCCACATCGCTGCGGAATTGCTCCCAGGCCTGCTCATCCTCCACAAAGGCCTTGGGACAGATTTTTCCCGTCACATCGTAATGCCGGATCACGTCCGTACTCTGAAGGCCGAACCGCTGACAGAGCCAGGCCACCAGATCCACCAGGGAATCATAGGTGGCGTCCGTAAACACGCCGCTCTCGTCCGGGTGACAGCACTCGATGGAAAGGGTGTCCTCATTTCTCTCGTTGGAGGCGTAGGCAATCTCCTTGCTGGGGATACACTGAATAATCTCCCCCTTCAGGCCAATAATGAAATGGCTGCTGGCATAGGTGGCGCCGGAGTCCTTCAATCCCTCAAAATAGTTTCGATTGGCCTCCGCCGAGCTGCCGGGATTAGCCGTATAATGAACCACAATACCATTAATCTTCTCCAGAGGTATCTCCGGCCGGGAATACTCGTTGGGCGTCAGAAGCTCCACCTTCATGGCGGGAGCATCCTCCCAGCCCTCCTCCAGCTGATTTTCATCGGAGGAAAAGATTCTCCTAATCCCAAAAAATCCCACCGCTGCAATCAGAACCACTGCCGCGCCTAAAAGGATCCGATTCCGGCGGACCCTTCTTCTGCGCTCCTCCAGCATCCTCTGCCTGCGCTCCCTCAAATCATAATCTCGCTCATTCATGGTATGGCAATCCGGCCCTCCAAACCGAGGAAGGGGCCGCCGCACTAAACCCTTGCGACGTCCCCGCCTGTTTTTACTCGTCTACACTGTAGTTCGGTGCTTCCTTTGTAATATGGATATCGTGAGGATGTGACTCCCGCAGAGCTGCCGCGGAAATCTTGATAAATCTTCCGGTCTCCTTCAGAGTCTCCACATCCTTGGCCCCGCAGTAGCCCATACCGGCCCGCAGGCCGCCCAACAGCTGGAATACGGTGTCCTCCACCATACCCTTGTAAGCCACACGGCCCTCCACGCCTTCCGGCACCAGCTTCTTGGCGTCGGCCTGGAAATAGCGGTCCTTGCTGCCGTTTTCCATGGCGGCAATGGAACCCATTCCCCGGTATACCTTATATTTTCTTCCCTGGTACAGCTCGAAGCTTCCCGGGCTCTCATCGCAGCCGGCAAACATGCTTCCCATCATGCAGACATTGGCCCCGGCGGCAATGGACTTGGTCAAATCGCCAGAGTACTTGATTCCTCCGTCGGCGATGATCGGTACCCCGTACTCCTTGGCCACGGCGTAGCAGTTCATGACAGCGGTGATCTGGGGAACGCCGATTCCCGCAACCACACGGGTGGTACAGATGGAACCGGGTCCGATACCCACCTTCACCGCGTCCGCACCGGCCTCGATCAAATCTCTGGTGGCAGCTCCTGTGGCCACATTTCCAGCGATCACCTGCAGCTGGGGATACTTAGCCTTGATCTCCCGCAGGGTCTTGAAAATGTTGGCTGAGTGGCCGTGGGCAGAGTCGATGACGATCACATCCACCTGGGCCTTCACCAGGGCGTCCACCCGGGCCATGACGTTGGCGGTGATTCCCACAGCTGCGCCGCAGAGCAGACGTCCCTGGCTGTCCTTGGCGGACAGGGGGTATTTGATCTGCTTCTCAATATCCTTGATGGTGATTAATCCCTTCAGATTGAAATCCTTGTCCACGATGGGCAGCTTCTCCTTGCGGGCCTTAGCCAGAATGTGCTTGGCCTCCTCCAGGGTAACGCCCTCCTGGGCGGTGATCAGTCCCTCAGAGGTCATGGACTCCTTAATCTTCTTGGTGAAATCCTCCTCGAATTTCAAATCCCGGTTGGTGATGATGCCAACCAGCTTCTTGCCCTCGGTGATGGGTACGCCGGAAATACGGAACTTAGCCATCAGCTCGTTGGCGTCTGCCAGTGTATGTTCGGGGGACAGATAGAATGGGTCGGTAATTACTCCGTTTTCTGAACGCTTAACCTTATCAACCTCGTCGGCCTGAGCTTCAATACTCATGTTCTTGTGGATAATTCCGATGCCGCCCTGACGCGCCATGGCAATGGCCATCCGGTGCTCGGTCACCGTGTCCATTCCTGCGCTCATCAGAGGGATATTCAGCTTAATTTTCTTCGTGAGATGTGTTGTAAGATCTACCTGATTGGGGATTACCTCGGAGTATGCCGGTACCAGCAGCACATCGTCAAAGGTAATTCCGTCGCCAATAATCGTACCCATTCTACTTTTTCCTCTCTTTCTCTTAGTGGTTGACCCTTATTTTATCAATAATACGCCCCGGTGTCAATCGGCAATCCCACAAAAAGGGAGAACCCTCCCCCGGGGAACAAGGCCGCTCGCCGCTTCCTCATTCCTCCAAAGACAAGGTTCTCCTCATCATTTCTTATCTTAAGATATTTCTTACATCATGCCCATTCCCGGGTTTGCAGCCGGTGCGGGGGTGTCCTCCTTGATGATGCCTACCACAGACTCGGTGGTCAGCAGAGTGGAGGCAACGCTGGTGGCGTTCTGCAGAGCGCTTCTGGTCACCTTGGCGGGATCCAGGATACCTGCCTGAACCATGTCCACATACTCCTCTTTGTATGCGTCAAAGCCCTTGCCTACTTCCAGCTCTTTTACCTTATTTACGATAACTGCGCCTTCCAGTCCTGCATTGTTGGCAATGTGGAACAGAGGAGCCTCCAGAGCCTTCAGGATAATTCTTGCTCCGGTCTTCTCGTCGCCGTCCAGGCTGTCAACCAGCTCCTGCAGCTGAGCGGAAGCGTGTACGTAAGCGGATCCGCCGCCGGCGATGATTCCCTCCTCAACAGCTGCCTTGGTAGCTGCCAGAGCATCCTCCATGCGCAGCTTGGCTTCCTTCATCTCAGTCTCGGTGGCTGCGCCTACGCGGATTACCGCAACGCCGCCGGCCAGCTTAGCCAGTCTCTCCTGCAGCTTCTCCTTATCGAAGGAGGAAGTGGTCTCCTCGATCTGCTTCTTGATCTGTGCGATTCTGGCGTTGATCTCTTCCTTATCGCCTGCGCCGTCTGCGATGATGGTGTTCTCCTTCTGTACCTTAACGGACTTAGCGCGTCCCAGCATCTCCAGAGTAGCCTCCTTCAGATCCAGGCCAACCTCCTCGGAGATTACCTGTCCACCGGTCAGGATAGCGATATCCCGCAGCATCTCTTTTCTTCTGTCGCCGTAGCCCGGAGCCTTCACAGCTACTACAGAGAAGGTTCCTCTCAGCTTATTCAGTACCAGGGTGGTCAGAGCCTCGCCCTCAACATCCTCAGCGATGATCAGCAGCTTAGCGCCGGTCTGTACGATCTTCTCCAGCAGAGGCAGTACCTCCTGGATGTTGGAGATCTTCTTGTCGGTGATCAGGATATAGGGATTATCCAGAACGGCCTCCATCTTATCCATATCTGTTGCCATGTAAGCGGAAATGTAGCCGCGGTCAAACTGCATACCTTCCACCAGATCCAGCTCTGTCTTCATGGTCTTGGACTCCTCAACGGTGATTACGCCGTCCTTGGATACCTTCTCCATGGCGTCAGCTACCAGCTGTCCAACCTCATCGTCTCCGGAGGAAACGGCAGCCACACGGGCGATCTGCTCCTTGCCGCCTACCTTCTGGCTCATCTCTTTGATCAGCTCTACCGTCTTGTCTGTAGCTTTCTTCATTCCCTTGCGCAGAACGATGGGATTTGCGCCTGCTGCCAGGTTCTTCATTCCCTCGTTAACCATTGCCTGTGCCAGAACCGTAGCGGTGGTGGTTCCGTCGCCGGCCACATCGTTGGTCTTGGATGCCACCTCGCGGATCAGCTGAGCGCCCATGTTCTCAAAAGCGTCCTCCAGCTCGATCTCCTTGGCGATGGTAACACCGTCGTTGGTGATCAGGGGAGCGCCGAAGGGTTTATCCAGAACCACGTTTCTTCCTTTGGGTCCCAGGGTCACACGTACGGTGTCCGCCAGCTGATTTACTCCACTCTCTAATGCAGCTCTCGCGTCTGCGCCAAACTTAATTTCCTTTGCCATGATTATCAGTCCTCCTGTTATGCTCTGTCCCTCTGACAGCTATTATTTTACGATTGCCAGAATATCGCTCTGTTTTACGATAATGTACTCTTCTTTATCCATCTTCACTTCTGTGCCGGCGTATTTGGAGTAGATGACCTGATCGCCCACAGCAACCTCCATCTTCACCTCGTTGCCGTCAACCATTCCGCCCGGTCCCACAGCTACAACCTCTGCCTGCTGGGGTTTCTCCTGGGCCTGACCCGGCAGTACGATTCCGGATGCGGTCTTCTCCTCTGCCACTAACTGCTTTAATACAACTCTGTCACCTAAGGGTACTAACTTCATGTTTATAGCCTCCTTTTATTATCTCTCGCTATTAGCACTCATCAAAGTCGAGTGCTACTTCATGGCTCTTATATTAGTGAAATCCATGTCTTTTCGCAACTTTACTAAACGTTATTTTTTCCGGTATTTTTTTGTTTATTCTCTTATTTTCTCTTTTATACTCAGTTTTTCTTATCTTTTTGTTTTTCACAGGCAAATAGCGCCGCTGGGCGCTCCTGCCCGGAGAACAAAAAAGAGTACCCTGGATAGTTCCCCGGGTACCCCTTCGATCTTTTTTATGCCTCGGGCGGCAGCGCCTTATTTTTCTTTCTCATAGCCCTTTAAATTTTTTCTCTTCTTCAGCTCCTCCAGCTCGTCGAAGATCACCTCGTTTAATACTTTAATGTAGGTTCCCTTCATGCCGCTGGAGCGGGACTCGATAACCCCGGCGCTCTCGAACTTGCGCAGAGCGTTGACGATCACCGAACGGGTGATGCCTACCCGGTCCGCGATCTTGCTGGCCACCAGGATTCCCTCCTCGCCGTCCAGCTCGTCGAAAATGTGAATGATGGCCTCCAGCTCCGAGAAGGACAGGGTGCTGAACGCCGATTTAACCACCTGAATCTTTCTGGCCTCCTCCGCGTTCTCCTCATTGACAGAGCGCATCATCTCCAGCCCCACCACTGTGGTGCCGTACTCGCTGACAATAATGTCCTCGATATCGTACTCCTTATCGCTGCGGTAGATAAATACCGTTCCCAATCTCTCCCCGGCGATGTCGATGGGATTGATGATGGCCCGGTATTTGACGATATGCTCTCCCTCAAAGCCCAAAGTCTGAAGATTCACATTCTCCTTGGTGGACAATACTCCCAGAAAACGGTCGTTTAACAGGGGATCCACATATCCGCCCACGTTATCGTCGATCAGTTCGGTAATCTCCTCCACGCCGGGGCAGAGGCTCACGCCCAAAACCTTTCCCTTTTTGCTGATCACCAGGATATTAGAATCCAGCGTCTCCATCATCACCTGGCAAATATCGTTAAATACTACTTTGGTGGAGCTGTTATTGTGCAGAAGCTTATTGATTTTTCTGGTTTTATCCAATAATTGTACGCTCATGCCGTTCTCCTTTCTTTTTCTTGTCGTGTAAGTCTTATTCTCAGGCGTCCCAGACGCTGTTACACGCACAATTTGCAATAAATAGACTTTTTTTCGGATATATTTGAGTCATTATTTTTAGCAAACGCAAAATGAGTCTTTTTACCTAAATTTATCGTAACACAGATTTAAATCAGAAGCAATGAAAATTTTAATTATTTACTGCGAAATACCCATTATTTTCTCAATTTTTTTGTACAATCCACCTTTCCCTCCCCCATCTTCCCTCTTTGGGCACAAAAAAGAGACTGCTATGAAGCAGTCTCCGAAAGTTTTTCTATTTTTCAGTTTTCTTCATCTCCACATAACCGCAGTGCTCGTCGGCGCAGACCAGCTTATTTCCCTTCTCCACCATGTATCCTCCGCACTGGGGACATGGCTTCTCTGAAGGCTTCTGCCAGGACATGAAGTCGCACTGGGGATTATCCTCACAGCCGTAATACTTTCTGCCCTTCTTGGTCTTTTTCAGCACAATCTCCTTGCCGCACTTGGGACACTTCACGCCGATCTTTTCCAGATAAGGCTTCGTGTTCCGGCACTCCGGAAAGCCCGGGCAGGCCAGAAATCTTCCGTGGGGGCCGTACTTGACCACCATGTTGCGGCCGCAGTTCTCACAGATGACGTCCGTCACCTCATCCTCGATCTTAACCTCCTCCAGCTCCTTCTCGGCGGCCTGTACCGCCTCGTCCAGATCCGGATAAAAGTTTCGGATGATGGTTTTCCAATCCACGGTGCCGTCCCCCACCTTATCCAGGAGATCCTCCATGGTGGCGGTGAAGTTCACATCTACGATGCTGGGGAAGGCCTTCTTCATCATGCTGCTGACCACCTCGCCCAGCTCCGTCATGTACAGATTTTTGTTTTCTTTGGCCACATACCTTCTGGCAATGATGGTGGTGATGGTGGGCGCATAGGTGCTGGGCCGTCCGATACCCAGTTCCTCCAGGGTCTTCACCAGGGAAGCCTCTGTGTAGTGGGCCGGGGGCTGGGTAAAATGCTGCTGGGGATCCAGCTTCTGAAGCTTCAGGCTGGTATTCTCATCAATGCCCCGGGCCAGCAGATTGCCTCCCTCTTCCTCCTCGTCGCTCTGAACGTACACGGACATATAACCGTCGAAAATCCGCTTGGAAGCCGCCACAGTAAAATAATACCCGCCTCCCTCGATCTTCACGGAGGTTGTCTCATATACGGTGGGCTTCATCCGGCTGGCCACAAAACGCTTCCAGATCAGCTGATAGAGCCTGAACTGATCCCGGGAGAGGGAATCCTTCATGACCGCCGGCGTCCTGGCCACATCCGTGGGGCGGATGGCCTCGTGGGCGTCCTGGGCCTTTTTGTTGGAATTCTGGGTTCCCCCCTCTGCCACATAGGCCTCGCCGTACTGCTCCCGGATGAAATCCTTGGCCATGGCGTCCGCCTCGTCGGAGATTCGCGTGGAGTCCGTACGCAGGTAGGAAATCACACCCACGGTGCCGTTGCCCTTGATATCAATTCCCTCATAGAGCTGCTGGGCCAGGCGCATGGTCTTCTGGGTGGAGAAGTTCAGGGCCTTAGCCGCCTCCTGCTGCAGGGTACTGGTAGTGAAGGGCAGGGGCGCTTTTTTGGTTCGCTCTCCTTTTTTCACCTCCGCCACCCGGAAGGAGGCCCCCTCCAGGTTCTTTAAAATCTCATTCAGCTCCTCCTGGGAGCCGATGCTCATCTTCTTCTTTCCGCTGCCGTAAAACTTGGCCGTCAGCGGGCGCTTCTCCCCGGGAACCTCAAATACCGCGTCTAAAGACCAGTACTCCTCGGGGATAAAATCGTTGATCTCCCGCTCCCGGTCGTCGATAATCCGCAGAGCCACGGACTGCACCCGCCCCGCGGAGAGTCCCCGTTTGATCTTGGCCCAGAGCACCGGGCTGATCCGGTAACCCACCATACGGTCCAACATTCTTCTGACCTGCTGCTCATTTACCAGGTTCATGTCGATATCCCGGGCGTGCTTGATGGATTCCTTCACCGCAGATTTGGTGATCTCATTGAAGGTGATTCTGCGCATCTTTTTCTCATCCAGGTTCAGAGCCTTGGACAGATGCCAGGAGATAGCCTCCCCCTCCCGGTCCGGGTCGGTAGCCAGATAAACCTTATCCGCCTTCTTGGCCGCCTTGCGCAGCCCGGCCAGAAGCTCTCCCTTCCCCCGGATGGTGATATATTTGGGCTCGTAATCATGGTCGATATCAATACCCATCTGACTCTTGGGTAGATCCCGCACATGGCCGTTGGATGCCGCCACCTCATAATTGGATCCCAGAAATTTTTTAATTGTCTTTACTTTTGCAGGTGACTCTACAATCACAAGATTCTTTGCCACGATAGCCTCCTGTTTATTTCCTAGCTTACTTTCTAACAAAATAATTTCGCGCCGTCTCCTGGGCCAGCCCCTGAAGCACAAACTCCAAAAGCCGGGTTCCCGCCTCCGCCGGGGTGACCCCCGCCTCCCGGGCAATACAGGAGAGATGTTTCGGCACTAAACTTAGACAACTATACACCATATCCCCTGTTCTTGCAAGACCAAAGTTGTTTTTTTCCTCCCCCAGGGGGTTCTTATCCGGGGTAATCCCCCATTCCTCCAGCAGCTCCCGGGGACTCAGGGCGATGCCCGCCCCCTGGGCGATCAGCCGGTTGCAGCCGACGCTTAAAGGGTCCCCCGCCCGGCCCGGAACAGCGTACACAGTCTTCCCCTGCTCCAGGGCAAAATCCACGGTAATCAGGGAGCCGCTGCGCTCCCGGGCCTCCACCACCAGCACCAGATCCGCCAGGGCGCTGATGATCCGATTTCTGGCGGGAAACTGACTGCCCAGGGGCGGCCGGCCCGGCGGGTACTCGGAGATCAGCCCTCCCCTCCGGGGAATGTCCTGGTACAAATCCCGGTTTTCCCGGGGATAACAGATATCCACTCCGCAGCCCAATACCGCCCAGGTGTCCCCTCCGTTCTCCAGAGCTCCCCGGTGAGCGCAGCCGTCCACGCCCCGGGCCATGCCGCTGATGATCTGAACCCCCGCCGCCGCCAGCTCCCGGGCATAGCGGTAGGCCTGGGCCCGGCCGTAGGGACTGCACAGCCGGGCTCCCACGATGGCCGCCGAGGGCCTATCGTCCCGGGGCAGGCTTCCTATGACGTACAGCTCTTTGGGCATGCGGTTTAAGTCCCGCAGCCTGTCCGGATATTCCCCGCTGCTTCTCTCCACCCGCCTGATCCGCAGCTGACCTCCCTGGTTCTTTTCTATGACTTTTCCTTGCTTTTCCATATCATATGCCCCTCCAATACTTTTTATCCAGGCTTCTAAGAGAAATAGCCTCCCCCATATGCCTAGCCTCTATCACTTCGCTTCCCTCCAAATCCGCCGCTGTTCTGGCCACCCGGCGGATCCTGTGGCAGGCCCGGGGGCTGAGCCCCATTTCCCCGAAGGCCAGCTCCAAAAGCTTTTCTCCCCGGGGCGTAGCCCGGCAGTACTTTTTGATCTGGGCCGGGCTTAGCTGACTGTTAAAGAGAATCCCCTCCCCAGCGTAGCGCCTGGCCTGAATTTTCCTGGCCTCCTCCACCAGGGCCCGCATCCCGGCGGAATCCATGCCCTTTTCCCCATCCCCCATCAGCTCCCGGTAGGACACCGGCAGGGCCTCCCCGCAGATGTCGATTCTGTCCAGCAGAGGCTGACTCAGCTTCCGCTGATAGCGCAGCACCTGGCTGTCCGTGCAGGTGCACCGGCTCATATCCGGATAAAAGCCGCAGGGACAGGGGTTCATGGCCGCCGCGAAGAGGAAGTCCGCCGGGAAAGAGTAGCTGCCCCCCTGCCGGGAAATGAGAATCTTGCGCTCCTCCAGGGGCTGCCGCAGCAGCTCCAGATTTCTCCGGGCCATCTCCGGCAGCTCATCCAGAAAGAGCACTCCCCGATGAGCCAGGGTCACCTCCCCCGGCCGGGGAATTCGTCCCCCTCCGGCCAGGGCCTGGGGGGAGAGGCTGTGGTGGGGAGCCCGAAAGGGCCGGCGCCTGATCAGCGGGTCTCCCTCCGGCAGCAGCCCGGCCACGCTGTAGATCCTGGTGACTTCCAGACTCTCCTCCCGGGTCATCCGGGGAAGGATGGTGGGCAGTCTGCGGGCGATCATGGTTTTGCCGGAGCCCGGGGGACCGATGAGCAGCAGATTGTGGAACCCGGCCGCTGCCAGCAGGGCAGCCCGCTTTAAGCCCTCCTGACCTCTGAGCTCGGAAAAGTCACAGTCCTCCTCCCAGCCCGTCTCTTTGCTTCCCTCCCCCTCTGATCCCTCCTTCTTTCCCGGGATTCTAAAAGCCCCTCCTCCCGCGGCGGAGAAAGGCCTGGGGCATTTCCCCCGGCACACCTGCAAAAACTCCTGAAGATTTCTGACCCCTATGACATCCATGCCCTCCGCCAACAGGGCCTCCGGCACATTTTCCCAGGGAACCACACAGCGGCGCACTCCCTCCTCCCGGGCCAGGTGCACCATGGGCAGGATCCCGGGCACCGGCCCCAGGCTTCCGTCCAGGCCCAGCTCCCCCAGCACCAGACAGCTCTCCGGCGCCCCGGAGGGCAGCTCCCCGCAGGAGGCCAGCACTGCCGCCGCCATGGGCAGGTCAAAGGCGGTTCCCTCCTTTCTGATCCCCGCCGGAGCCAGATTTACCGTAATCCTCCGGGGCGGCAGGGAAATCCCGCTGTTTTTCAGGGCGGTTCTGACCCGAATCTCCGCCTCCCGCACCTGCACATTCACATCGCCGATGACGGAGAAGCCGGGAAGCCCCTGGCTTACGTCCGCCTCCACCCAAATCAGCCGGGCCTCCAGCCCGGCAGTCACTGCCGACAGTACGCGGCTGAACATAAACACATCACTCCTTTTTCTTTTTTTGTGGGAAAAGCACGAATGAACGAATTGTCACATAGAATAGAGATAAATCCCCTTCGAGGTGTCTTTTTTGAAGACCTTTCAAAAACCCTTATCCGCGCAGGAAGAGACCTACTATCTTCAAAAATACCAGGAGGGTGACCAGGATGCCCGAAATATGCTCATCGAGCGCAATCTGCGCCTGGTGGCGCACATGGTGAAGAAATACCAGAACGTGGAGGAGGAGTTGGATGATCTGATCTCCATCGGCACCATCGGCCTGATCAAGGCCATCTCCACCTTCGATGCCGGGAAGGGCAGCCGGCTGGCTACCTATGCGGCCCGCTGTATTGACAACGAGCTCCTGATGTTCCTGAGAAGCCGCAAGAAGCTCTCCCGGGAAGTCTCCCTCTACGAGCCCATCGGCACCGATAAGGAAGGCAATGAGATCCACCTGCTGGATATCATGGAGGGCCCCTGCCTTGACGCCGCGGAGCTCTTCAGCCGCCAGGACGAAGTACGGCGCCTCTACAAGACCATACACCAGTGCCTGACTCCCCAGGAGCAGGAAGTAATTAAATTGCGTTACGGATTGTCCGGTGAAGAAAAGCTCACCCAGAGGAGCATCGCGAAACGGCTGGGCATCAGCCGTTCCTACGTGTCCAGAATTGAAAAAAATGCTGTTTTAAAGCTCCGCCGCAGCTTCTTGGCGACGTAAGAGATCAAAGGGCTCCAGCTTAAGGCCCAAATCTAAATACAGGATCTGCTTGGGATGGGGGGCGCTCTCCATGGCGTTTCCCTCCTGGTCATAGATCCCCTTCACCTGCACCTCAATATTCTCCCCGGAGGGCTTCATCACCTCTATGGTCTCCCCCACGGAAAACTTATTCCTCTGGGAAATCCGGTAAAATCCCCTCTCGTTGGGCTCCCCGATGATTCCCAGGTAAGTGTACTCCTTCACATAGGTGTTGCTGTCATAAATCTGGGCCTCCGCCCCCGGTTTTCCATAGAAAAATCCGGTGGTAAACAGCCGGTAGGTACAGTTGGATATCTGATCCCGGTACCAGTCCATGTGCTCCTGATAAACCTTGGGATCCTGAAAATAGTCGTCGATGGCCTTCCGGTAGGTTCTGGCCACCGTGGCCACGTAGAGAGCCGTCTTCATACGCCCCTCGATCTTAAAGCTGTCGATCCCTGCCCGAATCAGATCCGGGATATGCTCGATCATGCACAGATCCTTGGAGTTAAAAATAAAGGTTCCCCGCTCATTTTCATAGACGGGAAAATACTCTCCGGGACGGGTTTCTTCCATAATACTGTATTTCCAGCGGCAGGGGTGGGTGCAGGCTCCCTGGTTGGCGTCCCGGCCCGTGAGGAAATTGCTCAGCAGGCAGCGGCCTGAGTAGGAAATGCACATGGCCCCGTGCACAAAGGTTTCAATCTCCAGCTCCGGGGGAATGTGCTCCCGAATCTCCCGGATTTCCTCCAGGGACAGCTCCCGGGCGCTGACCACCCGGCTGGCCCCCTGCCGGTGCCAGAAAAGGTAGGTTCCATAGTTGGTATTGTTGGCCTGGGTGCTGATATGGCGCTCAATCTCGGGACATACCTCCCCGGCAATGGTAAAGACTCCCGGGTCAGAGATAATCAGGGCGTCAGGTTTCAGCTCCTTAAGCTGCAGGAAATACTCCCGGACCCCCTCCAGGTCCTGATTGTGGGCCAGAATATTGGCGGTCACGTAGACCTTCACCCCCCGCTGGTGGGCAAAGGCGATTCCCTCCGCCATCTCCTCCAGGGAAAAATTCTTGGCCTTGGCCCGCAGGCCAAAGGCCTCCCCGCCGATGTAGACCGCGTCCGCGCCAAAGATCACAGCCACCTTCAACACTTCCAAACTGCTGGCAGGCACCAGCAATTCCGGTTTTTTCATACGCTTTCTTCCTCTCTCACCTTCACACTGACCGTAACCCCGTCCCCCAGGGGCAAAATAGAGGTGGACAGCGCCGGATCCTGCTTTAACCGGCGCAGATATTCCCGCATCCGCTTATAGATGGTCCGGTTTCTTCGCTCCACCGCGAAATGGGACTCAATGATATCTCCGTCCTGGAGCACGTTGTCCGACAGCAGCACGCCCCCCACGGGCAGCAGCCGCAGCAGCTCCGGCAGGAAATGGAGATACTGGCCCTTGGCCGCATCCATGAATATCAGGTCGTACGGCCCCTCCAGCCCCTTTAGGATATCCGCCGCATCCCCCTCCAGCAGGGTGATGCGCTCCTCCATCCCTGCCCGCCGGAAATTCTCCCGGGCCACAGGAATCCTTTTTTCGTAATTTTCTATGGTGGTAATCCTACAGTCCGCAGGCCCGTACTGGGCCATCAGCAGGGCAGAAAACCCCACTGCCGTCCCCACCTCCAAAATCCTTTTCGGCTGGTTCATGGCCAGAAGGGTTTTTAAAAAACTCTGCATTTCTCTGCGGATTATGGGAACCCGGTCCTCCCGGGCCCGGGCCTCCAGTTCCTCCAGAAAAGGGGTGTGCCCCCGATCCAGGGAATTGATGTACGTCACCATCCGCTCATTTACTATCACAACTATTCTCCGTTTTCTTCCTGGCCTTCCTCCTGGGAATCGCCGCCCTGATTGAGGATCGTGGGCTGCCCCTCAGTGTTCTCCTGGCTCAGGATCGCTAAAATCTCCTCTGTGGTCTGCTCTGTGTTGAGGATATAGGTGCCCGGCTTGATCTTCCCGCGGTACTCGGAGAGATATTCCTGAACCCGGAAGATGGTATCGTCCGCAATCACGCCCTTGCGCTCCAGGGTCTTGGCCACATCCTTGACGGAGTCCTCCTCCTTCACCACCACGGTGATATCCTGTCCCTGCCCCTTGGCAGCCACAGGAACCTGGTTAAACACGGCATAGCCGAAGGAATAGGCTGTCTTTCCCACATAGATTATGGCAATGGCCACCAGCACGTAAACAAGAATTCGCAAAATTCCTTTAGCTCCGCTGACTGCCGCATGATATCCTGCATCCTTTTTTTTACTCATACGTTCTCCTTGTACTCCTACAGCATCGGCAGACGGACGCCTACCTCCTCGCTGATCCTCCCGGTAACCTCCCGCAGGGTAGTGCATATCTCCAGCTCTGCCGCCAGGAAATCGTTGACCACCGGGATCAGGCGCAGCTCTGTGCTCTCCTGCTCCAGCCGGTCGGCCTCCTCGTAGATATCCACCTGGTCGCTGGTATTCATCTCAAATACGCGCCGGCGGAACTCGTCCAGCTTTTCCCGCAGATTGGGCTCCTTAGCCAGCTCCCGCTCACAGCGCTGATAATTCTGGTATGATTCACTGGTTCGTATGGCGTAAATCAATGCTTTTACACATTTCTCCACGTTGCTGTCCATCTTCTCTTATGCCTCCATAATAATCGGCAGGATCATGGGACGGCGCTTGGTTCTCTTCCAGAGGAAATCGCCCAGGGAATCCTTGATCACTGTCTTAAGCCTTCCCCAGTCGTTGATCCTCCGATCCAGACACCGGTCGATGGCGTCCTCCACCACCACCCGGGCCTCTCCCATCAGATCCTCAGACTCTCTCACATAGACGAAGCCCCGGGAGACGATGTCCGGCCCTGCCAGCAGCACATTGGTGCGCCGTTCCAGAGTCAGCACCACAATCATAATGCCGTCCTCCGCCAGATGCTGGCGGTCTCTGAGCACGATATTTCCCACATCGCCCACACCCAGGCCGTCCACCAGAATGGGACCGTTCTGGACGTGATCCACGATCTCCGCCTTCTCCTGGCTCAGCTCGATCACATCGCCGGAGTGGAGCATAAAAATATTCTCCTTAGGAATACCCAGGGATTCCGCAATGGCGCACTGGGCCTTCCTGTGACGGAACTCCCCGTGTACCGGCAGAGCATACTTGGGCTGCACCAGGGAGTAGATCAGCTTGATCTCCTCCTGGCAGGCATGGCCTGACACGTGCACATCCTGGAAAATCACGTTGGCACCCTTCTCGGAAAGCTCGTTGATTACCCTGGAGACAGCCTTCTCATTGCCCGGGATGGGGTTAGAGCTGAATACGATGGTATCGTTGGGGCGAATCTGTACCTTCTTGTGCAGGTCGGCGGCCATTCTGGACAGGGCAGCCATGGACTCGCCCTGGCTTCCGGTGGTAATCAGCACCATCTGCTCGTCGGGATAGTTCCGCATCTTGTCAATCTCAATCAGCGTATTTTCCGGCACCTTCAGGTATCCCAGCTCCGAGGCCGTGGCCACAACATTGACCATGCTGCGCCCCTCCACCACAACCTTCCTGCCGTAGCGGTAGGCCGTCTCGATGATCTGCTGCACCCGGTCCACATTGGAGGCAAAGGTGGCGATAATCAGGCGGCTGTGGGGATGGTCGGCAAAAATCGTGTCAAAGGTTTTTCCCACCGTGCGCTCGGACATGGTAAAGCCTTTGCGCTCCGCGTTGGTGCTGTCGCACATCAGCGCCAGCACGCCCTTCTTTCCAATCTCAGCAAAGCGCTGCAGGTCTATGGCATCCCCGAATACCGGGGTATAATCCACCTTGAAATCCCCTGTATGAATAACCGTTCCTGCCGGGGAATAGATAGCCAGAGCAGATGCGTCCTGAATACTGTGGTTGGTCTTGATAAACTCCACCCGGAAAGCCCCCAGGTTAATGGACTGACCGTGTTTGATGGTCTTGCGCTTGGTGCTGCGGAGCATTCCGTGCTCCTTCAGTTTATTTTCAATCAGAGCGATGGTCAGCTTGGTACCGTAGACGGGAACGTTAACTTCCTTTAATACATAGGGCAGTGCACCGATGTGATCCTCATGACCGTGAGTAATCACAAAGCCCTTAACTTTATTGATATTGGCCTTCAGATAGGTGACATCCGGAATCACCAGGTCAATTCCCAGCATATCATCCTCCGGGAATGCCAAACCGCAGTCCACCACAATAATACTGTCCTCATACTCGAAGGCAGTAATATTCAGGCCAATCTGCTCAAGCCCCCCTAAGGGGACTACTTTTAATTTTCCATGATTGCTTTTTTTCAAAGAGCACCTCCATTTTACGCTCTACAAATAATGCAGGTCTTCCCTACATCTCAATGTCCACGTTCTCTAACATCTGTTCAAATACCCGGGACACTGCTTCCAGCTCCACATCGTCGTCCACTATGACGTACTCTGCTTCCTGGGCGGTCTCCTGGGACATGTCCTTCAGGATATAGGCCTCCGGCTCATCGGAATCATCTGCCGCATCGGTCACCAGCAGATAGCTGCGGCCGTTAATCCTGGTCTGTTCCTCTACATAAAATTCTACGCTCGTTCCGTCCTCGTCAACAAAAACTAACTTTTCCATCTTATCTCCTCCAGTCACTGGTCCTTCCTCAGGTGCAGGGAATCCAAATATCCCTGCAGGATAAAAACTGCCGCCAGCTCGTCCACATACTCCTTCCGGTTCTCACGGCGCACGCCTGCCTCCATCAGTGTCCGGTTGGCCTCCACCGTGGTGAGCCGCTCGTCCCACATGACAACAGGCAGACCTGTCCGCCGCTTCAGCATTTCCGCAAATGCCAGCGACTTCTCAGCCCTGTCCCCTACTGTGTTATTCATATGTTTGGGGAAACCAAGCACGATGGTCTCCACCTGGTACTGTGCAATCAGTTCTTCAATCCTGGCCAGTGTCTGGCGCTGTTTGTTCTCTGATTTTCTTCTGATAATTTCTACGCCCTGCGCAGTCAAACCCAGAGGGTCGCTCACCGCCACCCCCACGGTCTTAGCACCGTAATCCAACCCCAGAATCCGCATCAGCTGTTCTTCCAGGATTTATTCTTGATGTACTCCTTCAGAAGCTCCTCCACCAGTTCATCCCGCTCTACCTTCATAATCATACTGCGGGCGCCCTTGTAGCTGGTGATATACGTGGGATCCCCTGACATGATATAGCCTACAATCTGATTGACCGGATTGTAGCCCTTCTCCGCCATGGCGTTGTATACCACGTCCAGAACTTCCTTAACCTGTACTTCCGGCTCATTTTTCACTCTGAAATACTGTGTGTTGCCTAAATTTGCCATATCTTCACGCCCTTAACTATAATTAATATCTATTTTATTCTAATACAAAAGCACTAAAAGTTCAATCAATTTTTTAGGAAACATAAATAAAGGAGCCATTCATAACTTGAACAGCTCCTCACTTATTCCTTTACTGTTTTACGAATACCATTTTCTCGCCGTCTTCTTCCAGGGTCAAGGTATCTCCGTCCAGAGTAGCCTCGATGGACTCGCCGTTGGAGGTCAAGGTAATCTTACCGCTCTTTTCCTCCCAGGTTCCCTCCTCAGACTGGCTCTCGTCCAGGGCGGACATATCCAGGGTGAAGGATCCGTCGTCCTTAAGCTCCAGGACGATCTCCACGCTCATCTCCACACCGCTCTCTCCCAGAGCGTCCAGCATATCCTGGACATTAATGGTCATTCCTCCGGTCTCCATGGACTCCAGGTCGTATTTTCCCACGGCCTTGCTCTTTCCGCCTCCGCAGCCAGTCAGCCCCAGGACACAAACCAGCGCCAGCATCAAAGCCAGCAGTTTCCCCATCAATCTCTTGCGCATATGTCTTTCTCCTTTCTTTCGCAGCCGCCTTTCCATTTTCGGAGCTCTTAACCCCTTAACTCCGAAAAAGAGCCGCTGCCAGTTGAAATAAGTATACCATATGCCAGGGAAATTTACCACAATTATTAGTCAAGTTGACGATATTTTTGCCCTTATTCCGACAGAATCCGACACAGAAGGAAGCCTTCCCCCGAGATTCCGAAAGCCCTGGCCCGCAGAAGCTGGTTGGCAGCCAGAGTCGGGGAAAAATCCTCCTGCCGGTCCCCGCCGAGCTCCCCCTTCTCCGGCGGGCAGACCGCCGCCGGCAGGTATTCCCGGGTATGGCCCACCCAAAGGCTCTGACCGTCAATCTCCTTTTGCTCCTCCAGCAAAATCTCCAGAGTTTTTCCCAGAAACTGCTCCATATACCGCCGCCGCTGGACTGCGTCCAGATCCAGCAGCACCCGGCTTCTGGCTTTTTTCACCGCCTCCGGAAGCTGTCCCTCCATGGCCGCCGCCCGGGTCCCCTCCCGCCTGGAGTAGGGGAAAATGTGGGTCTCAAAAAATCCTATCTCCTCCACGAAGGCCCGGGACTCCTCAAAGTCCTCCTCTGTCTCCCCGGGAAATCCGGTAATCACATCCGTAGTCAGGGCCGGGGCCTCATAGTATTTCCGCAGCAGCCCGCAGCAGCGGGCGTACTCCTGAGCCGTATATTTCCGGTTCATCCGCAGCAGCGTCCGGCTGCAGCCGCTCTGCAGGGACAGATGAAAATGAGGGCACACCTTGGGCAGGGCCGCGATGGCTGCGACAAAATCCTCGGTGACGATCCTGGGCTCCAGGGAACCCAGCCGGATCCGGCTGATGCCGGAAATTTCATGAACCGCCTGAATAAGGCTCAGGAGGCTCTCCTTATTTTCCTCCGGGAAATCCACCCCGTAGGAACTCAGATGGATCCCGGTGAGCACCACCTCCCGGTAGCCGTTTTGGGCCAGAGTCTCCACCTCCCGGCAGACCTCTCCCTTATCCCGGCTGCGCACCCGGCCCCGGGTGAAGGGGATAATGCAGTAGCTGCAGAACTGGTTGCAGCCGTCCTGAACCTTGATATAGGCCCTGGTGTGCTCTGCAGTCCTGCTGACAGACAGAGACTCATATTCCCGGGTTTTATTGATGTCGATGACCCGGCTGGCATGTCCCGAGGCCCAGGCCTCCTCCAGCACCTGCACCAGCTCTTTCTTCCGATTATTTCCCAGAAGTACGTCCACGCAGTCGTCCGCCTCCAGCTTATCCATGCCGTCCTGGACATAGCAGCCCGCCGCCACCACCAGGGCCTGGGGGTTCATTTTCTTGGCCTTGTGAAGCATCTGCCTGGATTTGCGGTCCGCAATATTGGTCACCGTACAGGTATTGATCACGTAGGCATCCGCCCCCGGAGCGAAGGGAACAATCTCATAGCCCGCCTCCAGAAGCTGCTGCTGCATGGCCTCCAGCTCGTACGCATTCACCTTGCAGCCCAGGTTGTGCAGCGCCACTTTTCTCTTCATCACATTCTCCTCTCTTTGCCCTTGACTTCTTCCTCTGATAACGGTAAAATGACTATAGAAAACTATAATTTACCTATTTAGGGAGGGTCTTTTATGAAAACAGTACAAATTTCTCTTAATTCTATCGATAAAGTGAAATCTTTCGTAAATTCTATTTCAAAATTCGACTTCGACTTTGATCTGATCTCCGGAAGATACGTCATCGACGCCAAGTCCATCATGGGAATCTTCAGCCTGGATCTGTCCAAGCCCATCGACCTGAGCATCCACGCTGAGGGTGATCGCCTGGATGAGGTTCTGAAGCTTCTGGAGACCTACATGGTTTAAAAATATTCTGTATTTCTGTTATGGCTAAAAGAGGGGCTGTCGCAATTATTTTCTCTATTGCGGCGCCCCCTTTTTGTTTCCCTTTATTTCCCAAATTCTACTCCACCAGGATGGTTTCCGCCGTCTCCAGGGCAGTCTTTAGCATATCGTCGATCACATCCTGAAGCTTTGTCTCTGATTTTCGAATATACTCCAGGTTTGGCTTAGTCACCGGATGCTTGGCCACAAAAATGGTACAGCAATCCTCAAAGGGCTGGATAGACGTCTCGTAGGTATCAATTTTCAGGGCGATATCCACGATCTCCTGCTTGTCAAAGCCAATCACCGGCCGAAATACCGGCATGGTGCACACCTCGTTGGTGGCCGCCAGGCTGTGCATGGTCTGGCTGGCCACCTGACCGATGCTCTCTCCGGTAATCAGACCCAGGCAGCCGGACTTTTTGGCCAGCTCCTCCGCGATCTTCATCATATAACGGCGCATGATAATGGTCAGCTCATCGTGGGGACATTTTTCATAGATGGCCAGCTGGATTTCCGTAAAATTCACCACGTGCAGATGGATGGGGCCGCTGTACTTGGCCACCAGCCGGGCCAGATCCACCACCTTCTGCTTGGCCCGCTCGCTGGTGTAGGGGGGCGCGTGGAAGTAAACCGCGTCGATGGTAACTCCCCGTTTGGAGATCATGTAGCCCGCCACGGGACTGTCGATACCGCCGGAGAGCAGCAGCATGGCCTTGCCGTTGGTGCCCACAGGCATTCCCCCGGGGCCCGGAATACTCTGGGAGTAAATATATACCTTCTCCCGGATCTCCACCTGCAGGAAAATTTCCGGGTTGTGGACGTCCACCCGCATCTGGGGGAAGGCCTCCAGCAGGATTCCCCCAAATTCCGCGTTCAGCTCCATGGAGGTTCCCGGGTAGCGCTTGTTGGCCCGGCGCACGTGCATCTTAAAGGTCTGATTGTGAACCGGGTACGCGTGCTCCACATAGGAAATCAAATCCTTCCCCAGCTCCTCCACAGGCTTGCTCTCCACGATCACCACCGGGCAGATTTCCGCGATGCCAAACACATGCTGCAGGGCTTCCACCGCCTCCTGGTAGTCGAAGGGTCCCTGGGTGTTCACATAGATTCTTCCCATCTCCTTGGAGATAGAAAAGCTCCCCTCCACCTTCCGGAGGGCCTGGTTCATCCGGGCAATCAGGGTATCCTCAAAAATATACCGGTTCTTGCCCTTGATGCCGATTTCCGCATATTTGATCAAAAAGGCTGTAAACATCTCTCTTCTCCTTTATTTTCTGGTGAACCTGCGCAGCATGGGCAGAACCTCCGCCAGCACCTGCAGGGTATAAGTAATCTCCTCCCGGCGGCTGGTCTCCGCCAGGGAAAAACGCACGGAGGACTCCATCTCCTCCCGGGACAGGCCCAGGGCCGTCAGGGTGGGGCTTCCGCTTCTCTTATGGCTGGAGCAGGCGCTGCCGGCGGAAATATAGATTCCCCTCTCCTCCAGGGTGTGCAGCAGCACCTCGCTGCGGACTCCCAGGAAGGAGGCGTTTAAAATGTGGGGAGCATCCTCCCCGGGGGCGCCCCCGTGCAGCTTCACGCCCTCCAGCTTTCCTAAGCCCTCCGCCAGAAGCAGCTTCAGTTCCCGCATGCGGGCAGTGTCCTCCTCCAGATTCCGGTAAATTTCCTCAGCGGCCACGCCCAGACCCGCCGCCCCGGGCACGTTGTCGGTGCCGGAGCGCATGCCTCTCTGCTGGCCTCCGCCGTAGATGTAGGGGAAAAGCTTTACCCCCTCCCGGACATAGAGAAATCCAATACCCTTGGGGCCGTGAATCTTATGGCCGCTGGCGGAGAGCATGTCGATCCCCACCCGCTTGGGGTAAATCCGGTATTTCCCGTATCCCTGGATAGCGTCCACATGGAAGTAAGCCCGGGGGCATTTCTCATGAATCAGCCGGGCGGCCTCCTCCACCGGCTGTACCGCCCCGATCTCGTTGTTCACATACATGATGGATACCAGAATCGTCTCCGGGGTCAGCGCCTGGGACAGCTCCTCCAGGGAAATGTGGCCCGTCTCATCCACCCCCAGCCTGGTGACCGTAAAGCCCTGCTCTTCCAGAAAGGAGGCCGGGGCCGACACCGCCGGATGCTCGATGGCCGTGGTAATGATGTGATTTCCCTGGCGCCTGTTGGCCAGGGCCGTGCCGATCAGCGCCCAGTTGTTGGACTCGGTGCCGCCGGAGGTAAAATAAATCTCCTTGGGCTCTGCCTTCAGGGTTTTGGCGATCTTCTCCTTGGCCTCCCGGACATACTGCTCCGCCTCCACGCCCTTCTTGTGCATAGCGGAAGGATTTCCATAGTCCTCCAGCATAGTTTTTCTCACAATCTCCGCCACACTGTCGTAACAGCGGGTTGTGGCGGAATTATCCAGATATGCTTCCATCTGTCCTCTCTCCTATTCTTCCAGCAAATACATCAGGATAGACAGCAGGGCAAAGCCCGCCGTCTCCGTGCGCAGAATCCGCTTTCCCAAGGTGATGGGGGTAATCCCATGGGCACAAGCCAGCTCCACCTCCTCCGGGTCGAAGCCTCCCTCCGGGCCAATGAAAATCCCCACCCGCTGGCCTGGCCGTATGCCCTCCAGAACCTTCCGGGTGGCGGACATATCCTTGGCCAGTTCGTAGGGAATCAGCCGCACCTCCATGCCGGCGGCGTACTCCGCCGCCTGGGCAAAGGTCATCACCGGGCATACCTTGGGGATGCGCATGCGCTTGGCCTGCTTGGCGGCGCTCTCCGCGATCCCCTGCCAACGGCGCAACTTGGCCTCCTCCTTCTTCCTGTCCAGCTTTACCACCGCCCGGCGGGTGACCATGGGCACAATCTCCCAGGCCCCCAGCTCCACGGCCTTCTGGACAATGAGCTCCATCTTGTCCCCCTTGGGCAATCCCTGAAAGAGGGTTACCCGGCAAGGGAGCTCCAGCCCCTGCTCCTGGCCGTAGAGGATCTCCACCCGGATCTCCTCAGGACTGATTTCCAAAATCCGGCTGGTGTATTCCATTTTATCTCCGTCGCAGACGCAGAGCTCATCCCCCGGTCTCATGCGCAGCACATGGCTGATGTGATTCACATCGCCTCCCAGGATGCGGATTTCCCGCTCCCCGATCTGCTCCGGCTTCACAAAAAAACGGTGCATGTCTCTCTCCCTCTCACAGTTTCTGAGCGGTAATGGATACCCACTCTCCCTGGCGGGTCACCTCCAGAACCTTGAGGCCTGCGGCCTCCACCGCCTGGCGCACCTCCTGCTCCTTCACATCCAGAATTCCCGAGGTGATATAGATACCGCCCGGCTTCAGGTGGTTTACCACCACCGGCGTCAGGGGCACCAGAACCCCCGCCAGGATGTTGGCCACCACAATATCGTAGGCCTCATAGCCCACAGCCTCCTGAACCTCCCGGTCATCAATGATATTTCCGATCATCATGTCAAACTTCTCCGGGGCGATGTGGTTGGCCTCCTTGTTCTCCTCCACCGCAGGCACCGCACAGGGATCCAGATCCGTTCCCACCGCGTGCCGGGCTCCCAGCATCAGGGCGATGATGGAGAGGATGCCGCTGCCGGTTCCCACATCCAGCAGCTCCGTCTGGGGCGTCACGTACTTTTTCAGCTGGCGGATACACAGCTGGGTGGTCTCGTGCATGCCGGTGCCAAAGGCCGTGCCCGGGTCGATGTGCAGAATCATCTTCCCCTGATCCTCCGGGGCCACCTGCTCCCAGGAAGGAATCACCAGAATATCGTCAATAGTAAACTGCTTGAAATACTGCTTCCAGTTGTTGATCCAGTCGATGTCCTCGGTCTCGTCCACGGAAATGCTGCCCTCGCCGATGTCGCAGAACACCCGCAGGGAATCCAACTCCTCTCTTACCTCCTGAAGGATTTCCTCCTCCTTCTTCTCCTGGCCGTTCACCATCAGGCGGCCCTCCTCATCCTCCTCCACGAAGAAGGTCAGATAGGCAATACCGTCGTCGGCGGGAGCGTCGGGCATGATGTCCACAAACATCTGCTCCTTCTCCCAGGCAGTCAGGGGCACGCTGTCCTCAATCTGAGCCCCCTCCAGCCCCAGGTCATAGAGGGTGCTGATGATAATATCCTCCGCCTCCGTGACTGTCTTAACACGAAATTTTTTCCATTTCATCGGTTATCCTCCTTTATAAAAACAGCGCCACCACCGGGATGGTCACCACAGAAAACAGCGTCATCAGGATGATTCCGCTGGACAGAACCGTAGCCTTCAGGCCGTACTGATTGGCCATCATCAACGGCAGGTTGGCCGCCGGCAGGGAAATCAACAATACCGTGGTCTCCAGCAGCAGGTTATCCACACCGGGCACCATTTTCAGCGCCATAGCCGCCAGAATGGGCACCACCAGGGCCCGGATGACCAGGAAAACATACAGTCTCGCCTGCCCCAGCAGCTCCCGCACCGGAGTTTTTGCCAGAGCGCCTCCCAGCACCACCATAGACAAAAAGGTGGTACAGTTGCCCATATAGGTGGCAGCGCTCTTTACCACCGCCGGGAAGGGAACCCCCGTGAGACAGATCACCAGGGCCACCCCGCAGGCGATGGTTCCGGGGTTAATCATCCGTTTCCAGGAGGCTCCCTGACCCCCTTCGGCTCCCCGGCTGATGACCCACAGCCCTTCGGTGTAGGCCAGAATATTGAACACCAGCATGAACACCGCCACATAGACCAGGGCCTCCTGGCCCAGTACCGCGGATACCACGGGAATCCCGATAAAACCAATATTATAATAGACAGTCATGGCATGGTAGAATCTCCGCTCCTCCCGGGGCGCTCCGATAAGCCTGGGAATCAGTATACCCAGCAAAATCAAAATCCCGAAGGAGACAAGAGCCAGAAGCGCCACCTGAAAGAAACGGGAAACCGAGAGCGCGGTCCCTCCCAGGGCGTTAGCCAGAATCATAGCCGGGGTGCAGACCTCCGCCACCAGGAAGGAGAGATCCTTCCGGCTGGCCTCCTGGAGCTTTCCCCTTCCAAAGAGAAAGGCTCCCACCCCCATGAAACATACCACCATTAACATCTGCCAAAATACTACCATGCCGTCCATCACGTCACCTCCATACCTGTCTTATCATAACGAAAACCGCAGGAAAAAGCAATCCCGTAAGCCAGATTTCTCCTGTCTCCGGGAGAAATCCGGCCCCGGCTTCCAAATACACGAACAAAAGTGTGCTTCGCACACCCTCGCAATTCCATTTTCTTTCAAGAAGCACACTTTTGCCGCGCCGAGCGTGGTCAGCTTTAGCTGACATCTGCCTTTCACGCGAGTGCGCATCGCCGCGCGAAGGGCTTTTTTTGATGGGGCTGTTGCAATCAGCGAATTTTTTCGTATATTTATGCAGTTTGTGCGAATTTGCCGAGCACACCCTTGAGACCATAGGCTCAAGGTGAGCGCAGGCTGAGTACAAATGCATAAATATACGAGAATATCGAATAATGCAACAACCCCATCAAAAAAGACGGAGCTGCTGCGATTAGCGAAATCGAATACTGCAACAACCCCATCCTCTATTCTCTTAATCCTCAAAGGCTTCCTTTACCTTATCCATGAAGCTCTTTTTCTTCTCGCCCTTCTTGCCCTCGCTCTTCCCCTTCAGATTCAGGGAGTTGTCGCTGGCAGTGTCAAACTCACGCAGGGCGTCCTTGGCAGCCTCGGACAGCTTGGTGGGCACCTGTACCACCAAGGTCACATAGTGATCGCCCCGGATATTCCGGTTGCGCACGGAAGGTACGCCCTTGCCCTTCAGGCGGATCTTGGTATCCGTCTGGGTACCCGGCTTCACCTCGTACTCCACATCCCCGTCCACGGTGGTGATACGGATGGTTCCGCCCAGAGCAGCCTGGGCAAAGGTAATGGGAGCCGTGGAGAAAATGTTCAAATCCTGGCGCTGCAGCACCGGATGGCGCGCCACCTGCACCTCCACCAGCAGGTCTCCTCTGGGACCGCCGTTGGTGCCCGGCTCGCCCTTCTCCCGGATGCGGATGCTCTGGCCGTTGTCAATTCCCGCCGGCACAGAAACCTGGATCTTCTTCCGGCTGGAGGTATACCCGGTTCCCCGGCAGTCGGGACATTTCTCTTTGATAATTTTACCGGTTCCATGACAATCCGGGCAGACAGTCACATTCTGCATCATGCCAAACATGGACTGCTGGGTGTAGACAATCTGGCCCTTGCCCTGACACTTGGGACAGGTAACCGGTGAGGTGCCCGGCTTTGCCCCCGTTCCGCCGCAGGCCTTGCAGGGATCCTTCAGGTTCACCTCCAGCTCCTTCTCACAGCCAAACACAGCCTCCAGGAAGGTGATGTGAATCACCGCCCGCAGGTTGGCCCCCTTCATGGGGCCATTGTTGGCCCGGCTGGAGCGCCGTCCTCCGAACAAATCTCCGAAAATATCCCCGAAAATATCTCCCATATCCTGGCCGGAGAAATCGAAACCGCCAAAGCCGCCGAAACCGCCGCCGGCGCCTCCTCCGCCATTTTCAAAGGCCGCATGACCGTACTGGTCATACATTCTTCTCTTTTCCGCATCGCTCAGAACGCCGTAGGCCTCCGTGGCCTCCTTAAACTTCTTCTCCGCTTCCTTATCCCCCGGATTAATGTCGGGATGATATTTCTTGGCCAGCTTCCTGTATGCTTTTTTCAGTGTGGCATCATCGGCGCCCCGGTCAACGCCCAGAACCTCATAGTAATCGCGTTTATTCTCTGCCATAACTGTTCACCTTTTCTACATTGTTGAGGGTGCTTCAAAAGTCAAAGCTTCTTTGTGGGAGAAGCGATTGCTCTTGGAACACCCTCACGATTGTACAGGATTACACCCGAAAAGTCAATTCCTGTTATACCTCTTTGTAGTCGGCATCTACAACGTCGTCGCCGTAACCTGCCTCATTTCCGGATCCTCCGGCACTCTGGCCGCCCATGTTGGGGCCTGCGCCCTGGCCGCCCTGGGTAGCCTGGGTCTGCTCATACATCTTGGCGAAGAGCTTCTGAGCGCTCTGCATCAGCTTTTCCTTGGCAGCCTTGATGTCTGTCACCTGGCTGTCGGTGAGCTCTGCGTCCTTGTTCTGCTCCAGCAGAGACTTCAGGGCATTCAGATCTGCCTCCACAGCAGTCTTGTCGTTGGCATCCAGCTTATCGCCGGCCTCTTCCATAGCCTTCTCTACCTGGAACACCATAGCGTCGGCGTCGTTTCTGGTATCAATGGCCTCTTTTCTCTTCTTATCCTGAGCCTCGAACTCAGCCGCCTCCTTGACAGCCTTCTCGATCTCAGCGTCAGACATGTTGGAGCCTGCGGTAATGGTAATGTGCTGCTCCTTGCCTGTTCCCAAATCTTTGGCAGATACATTTACGATACCGTTGGCGTCAATATCAAAGGTTACCTCAATCTGAGGAACACCGCGTCTTGCGGGCGGAATTCCATCCAGACGGAACTGTCCCAGAGACTTGTTGTCTCTTGCGAACTGCCGCTCACCCTGTACCACGTTGATGTCTACTGCAGTCTGATTGTCGGCTGCGGTGGAGAACACCTGGCTCTTCTTGGTGGGGATGGTGGTATTTCTCTCGATCAGGCGGGTGGCAATTCCTCCCATGGTCTCAATGGACAGGGACAGGGGAGTTACATCCAGCAGCAGGATATCGCCTGCGCCGGCGTCTCCGGCCAGCTTTCCTCCCTGGATGCAGGCGCCCAGAGCCACACACTCATCCGGGTTCAGAGACTTGCTGGGCTCATGGCCGGTCAGCTGTTTTACCTTATCCTGAACCGCCGGGATACGGGTGGAACCGCCTACCAGCAGAACCTTGCTCAGCTCGGATGCAGTCAGGCCTGCGTCGGACAGGGCCCGGCGTACCGGCTCAGCGGTGAGCTCCACCAGATCGTGGGTCAGCTCGTCGAATTTAGCCTTGGTCAGGTTCATGTCAAAATGCTTGGGTCCCTCTGCAGTGGCTGTAATAAAGGGCAGGTTGATGTTGGTGGTGGTGGCGGAGGACAGCTCCTTTTTCGCCTTCTCTGCCGCCTCTCTCAGTCTCTGCAGAGCCATCTTGTCGTTGGACAGATCTACGCCCTCCATTCTCTTGAACTCAGCCAGCATGTAGTCGGTGATCTTCTGGTCGAAGTCATCGCCGCCCAGACGGTTATTTCCGGCGGTGGACAGAACCTCGATAACACCGTCGCCGATCTCGATGATGGATACGTCGAAGGTACCGCCGCCCAGGTCGTAAACCATGATCTTCTGCTCCTTCTCGTTGTCCAGTCCGTAAGCCAGAGCAGCCGCAGTGGGCTCGTTAATAATACGCTTTACTTCCAGTCCGGCGATCTTGCCGGCATCCTTGGTAGCCTGACGCTGAGCGTCGTTGAAGTAAGCCGGAACGGTGATGACAGCCTCTGTCACCTTCTCGCCCAGATAGTTCTCCGCGTCGCTCTTCAGCTTCTGCAGGATCATTGCGGAAATCTCCTGGGGAGAATACTTCTTGTCGTCGATAGCCACCCGGTAATCGCTTCCCATATGTCTCTTGATAGAAGAGATGGTTTTGTCCGCGTTGGTTACCGCCTGGCGCTTAGCCGGCTCGCCCACCAGACGCTCTCCGGTCTTGGTAAATGCCACAACGGAAGGTGTGGTTCTGGCTCCCTCAGCGTTGGCGATAACGGTGGGCTTTCCGCCCTCCATAACAGCTACACAGCTGTTGGTGGTTCCCAAATCAATACCAATAATTTTTCCCATGATATGTTTCCTCCTAAATATATTAGACTGTTGCTTGTTAATTTGCTACTTTTACCATACTGTGGCGTACCACAAAGTCCTTGTACAGGTAACCCTTCTGGAACTCCTCCACAATGACGTTCTCTCCCACGCTGTCATCCTCCACGTGCATCACCGCGTTGTGGAAGTCGGGATTGAACTCCGCGCCCACAGCCTCGATGGGCTTCACGCCCAGCCCCTCTAAGGTTGTCATCAGCTGCTTGTAAATCTGGGACATGCCGGTCACAAATGGATCTTCCATCTGCTCCTGGGGCACGACACCCAGACCGCGCTCAAAATTATCTACAATCGGAAGAATCTTTTCCACGATCTCCTTTGCCCCCACAATATACATGCTGGCCTTTTCCTTTTCCGTGCGCTTCCGATAATTGTCAAACTCCGCCATCTGACGCTTCAGGCGATCCGTCAGATCTGCGATCTGCTCATCTTTTTTATCCTTTTTCTCTTTCTTCTTGCCGAAGAATCCCTTCTTCTCAGGCTCTGCGCCAACCTCCGGCTGCTCCTGGGAGCTATTCTCCTGGGCTTCCTGGGTGCTCTCCTCCGCCGGGGAGCCTTCCTCCCGGACTGCCTCCTGAGGTTCCTTCAAGGTCTCCTCCTGGCTCTCTGCCGCCTTTTCTTCCTTTATCTCTTCGGCTGCCGCGTCTACCTTCATCTCTTCGTTCAACACCTTCCGCCACCTTTCTATGTTTTCTTAAATATGCTGTCCAGCTGTACCTTCAGGGTTTTCAGATTGTCCACGACATTCTCATAATCCATGCGCTTGGGCCCTATGATTCCTATGGTGCCCCGCATACCCTGGCCTAATTCATAGGTGGCTGTCACCACGCTGCAGTCCTTCATGGTGGATACCGGAGTCTCGCTGCCGATATAAACCTGGATGCCTGTGCTGTTCTCCACAGCCTCCGCCTCCTTCACCATATCCGCCAGCGCCTTCTTCTCCTCCAGGGCAGAAATCAGCTCGCTGGCCCTGGCGCTGTCCGCCAGCTCCGGGTACTTGAAAATATTGGTAGCCCCGCTGGTGTAAACCTGCACGTCCTCCTCCACGTCGATGGCCTCCGCCACGGCGTCCAGCACATCGCTGACCACCTTACTGTGGATACCTGCCTGCTCCTTCATACGGGAAATCAGGCTCAGATTGATCTCCTGGACAGTCAGACCGTTCAGCTGGGTGTTCAGCAGCAAGTTCAGCTTCAAAATCTGCTCATCGTCCATGGGCTCCTCCAGATTCAGAATCTGATTCTTCACCAGATTGCCCTCCACCACGATGACCGCCAGCAGCTGATCCTCATTGACCTTGGACAGCTGAATAAACTTCACTTTGTTTTGATTGTAGGAAGGACCGGTAATCATGGTGGCGTAGTTGGTATTGGCCGCCAGCACCTTGACCACCTGCTGGAGAACCTTCTCCATCTTGTTGGTCTTCTCAATCATAAGCTCCTTGATCTCCGCCACCTCCTGGCGCTTCTCCTCCATGAGGGCGTCCACATACAGGCGGTACCCTTTATCCGAGGGAATCCGGCCCGCCGAGGTGTGGGGCTGCAGGATATATCCCAGCTCCTCCAGATCGGACATCTCGTTCCTTATGGTTGCAGAACTCAAATTCAAATCCGTGTATTTGGAAATGGTTCTGGAGCCCACCGGCTCACCGGTTTCCAGGTAGGTTTGAATAATCGCTTTTAGAATTTTTTCTTTTCTCGCATCCAACTCCATCCTGTGCTCCTCCTCTCCTTTAGATTGTTAGCACTCATTTGTGTGGAGTGCTAATATCTATGTTCTTAAGATAGCACTGCCTCCTCCCTTTGTCAATAGCTTTCCCAAAAAATTTTGTCTTTTCTTGAGCTTTGCCTGTCCCCAGGGATCGCTGTCTCGCTCTGTCCCGGACGCCAAAACAGGGCCGCCGTCTGGCAGCCCTGCCTTGTGAGGGAGGTTCCTTATGGGCAACCCGACGGCCGCAGTCTGTAGGGGCAAAGAGGGCAGCCGCCGGGTTTCTTCCTTTTATATGTAAATTATATCATGGCCTCCTGGCTTTTACAAGAAATTTTCTGTATATTTGCAGACGAATCCCGAAATTTATGATATAATATTAGCAAATCAGCAGAAACATTCTGCAGCTTGCAAAGGGGGTTTTTTTATGGAAAATCGCGTAATCACCATCAACCGTATGTATGGAAGCAACGGACGTCTGATTGCCAAAGAGCTCTCCCAGCGTCTGGGAATCCACTATTATGACAAGGAACTGATCCAGCTGGCCAGCGAAAAGCAGAATATTCCCTACGACGAGCTGGTTAAGGTGGACGAAAAGCGGGCCAGCCGCTGGCGTTATCCGGTGGACGAGGCTGTTCAGATGGAGCCTCAGTACCGGTACAACCCCATGAACGATGTGCTCTTTGAGACCCAGAGCCAGATCATCCGCGAGCTGGCTGCCAAGGAAAGCTGCATCATCGTAGGCCGCTGCGCCAACTATCTCCTGTCCGACCGGGCCCTGCGGGTCTATATCTACGCTCCCGCCGACTACCGGGTAAAGGTAATCATGGAACGCCTGGGCCGGGAGGAAAAGAGCGCCAAATCCCTGGTGAAGAAGATGGACCGGCAGCGCCGCTATTATTATGAGTATTTTACCGATCAGAAATGGGACGATTTCAGCCAGTATGATCTGTGTATCAACAGCAGCCGCTTTACCCAGGAGCAGATCGTGGACATGATCGCCGCCCTGTGACCGTAGAATTTTCCCGTTTATTTTTCCTCGTTCCCGGCATACTAAGAGAGTAAGAAAAAACGGAAACGGAGGTCGCAGCATGGGAAATAAAACCGTAAAGAAAAAGGCCCGCCGCCTGGTGGAGGCTGCCGGGGAGCTGACAGAGGCCGTGAAGGATCGGGCCGGGGACGCTGTGGAGGCCGCCATGGATGAGGCGGAAAACCTCAGGGACGCCGCCATGAATAAGGCGGTAAACCTCAAGGACGCCGCCATGAATAAGGCGGTGAGCCTCAAGGACGCCGCTGCGGATAAGGCCGAGAGCCTCAAGGACGCCGCGGAGCACAGCGCTTCCCAGGCCGCCGCCAAAGCTCTGGGCAAGGTGGAGCACTGGGCGGAAAGCGCCAAAGGCAAGCTGGAAAAACAGTAGCCCCGGCGGCGGGGCAAAAGTACTAGGGGTTGTTGCACTATTCGAGATATTCGTTAACTGCAACAACCTCTTCACATTCTATAAATCGTTTACCTTTGGGGGCCTTTATAAGTTTTCCCCTGTACCTCTTTCTCCAATACCCCCTTATTTAAGATCGAAAAGCTCTGGAATCATTTTTTTATATCTCTGCAGCTGATATTCCAGGACACGAACAGCACGGCTCTCTGGTTCTGCTTTTAAAAGTTTTTCTATTTCAGAATAGTTTAATTGCAGTCCAATTCCCGCAACTGCAGCTTGATACTCCAAATTAGCCGAAAAAGGCTGCCCGGTAACATGACTAAGTTCTTCCTTCCAATTAGGATTGGGGAATCGTCCCCAATCACTTAATAAGGAATTCCCATTGTCAAAGATAGGCGCCGGACGATTTTCTCCTGAAATACTGTTTACTACGATCCCCAAATTGTTTAAATGGCGATCCGTATTCAAGATCAGCATGTCCAAGGTTAATATTTGTGATAAGTATTCTTTACAATCACATCCTGTTTTGCTGTAAACAAAATCCAAGACATATCGGATTCGTTCTTCTGGCGTGCCTAACATCTGCAAGGTTTCGGTCAAATTACTTCCTTGATAAATTTCATGCAAGCGCTGAAAGCTAATATAAGCTTCTCCTTGCTTCAAAAAATTTTCACTCCGGCATCCAGTTCTTCCATTGACTAGACAACGTTCATAAGACACATATTCTTTTATACTGGATTGTGAAAGAATTTTTGAAACCAAAGCTTCCGCTATTCCCTCATAGCCAATCTGATCCTGCTTATACCAATAATTCTTTTCTAGAAATTTGGGCTGTGTCCCCTTTGAACTTCCCTGAACTGCTACTAATGCTTCTGGGCTTAAAATATATTCTTTCACTTTCTTATCCTCCTAAAGCAAGCATTTTAACAAAGTAAATTATTGGGGCCATGGCAGTTACTGGCTAAACGGTCATCTTACCCTTACATCTTTCCAGGTCAGCTGTTCTCCCGGAAAACGTATCCACCAAAAGTCTTCATAGGTTACTCCATGAGAGTGCTTTACCCATTCCCACGGATCATTTGAGCTCATTCCTGCCTGTGCTAAAATTTCTTGTAGGTCTCCCCGGCCATCTTCATAGCACCGGTCTTTTAGAAATTGATATACTCTAAAAGTATCTAATTTATCACCACAAAAGGGCTGCTTAAAACCATCCGGTATCAATTTGTCAATCCTGACCTGTTTATGGTCTGCTGACACCCACACGTTTGCTACAGGCTCATCCATATGCAATACGGTAAACTCCATAGGTGCTCTCCTCCCTTCAGAATACAGCATATATTTAGTGCCCGGATTTCTGCGGCAAACGCAGAAACCAGTATGCGCAGGGTATAATAGCCATAGCCGCAAAGCGGCTATGGCTATTATACCACATCCAAAGGTGTTCGTGTACCTTTGCAGATTTCAGTCTCATATTTTTACGTATTTGCCAAAATTTCCTCCAGATCCTGCTGGGGCGTGGTGATGGGGCGGATTCCGAACTGTTCCGCCAGAACCTTCAGCACTCCCGTGGAAAGGAAGGCCGGCAGGGTGGGGCCTAAGCGGATGTTCTTGATTCCCAAATGCAGCAGAGTCAGCAGAATACACACGGCCTTTTGCTCATACCAGGACAGGATCAGGGAGAGGGGAAGCTCGTTGACGCCGCAGCCGAAGGCCCCCGCCAGGGCCACCGCCACCTTGATGGCGCTGTAGGCGTCGTTGCACTGGCCCATGTCCATGAGCCGAGGAAGGCCGCCGATGGTGCCCAGATCCAGGTCGTTAAAGCGGTATTTTCCGCAGGCCAAAGTCAGTACCACCGTGTCCGAGGGCGTCTGCTTCACCAGCTCTGTGAAGTAATTTCTCCCGGGCCGGGCCCCGTCGCAGCCGCCCACCAGGAAGAAATGGCGGATGGCTCCATCCTTCACCGCCTGGATCACCGTGTCCGCCACAGAAAGCACCGCTCCGTGGCCAAAGCCGGTCATCACCCGGCTGCCGCCATTGATCCCCGTGAAGGTCCGATCCTCCGGGAACCCTCCCAGTTCCAGGGCTTTCTCGATCACCGGGGTGAAATCCCTATTCTTCCCGATGTGAACTATTCCGGGGTACTCCACCACCTCCGTGGTAAACACTCTGTCCCGGTAGCTGTCCTTCACCGGCATCAGGCAGTTGGTGGTAAAGAGCACCGGCGCCGGAAGGCCGGCAAATTCCTTCTGCTGGTTCTGCCACGCGGTTCCAAAATTTCCTTTCAGATGGGGATATTTCTTCAGCTCCGGGTAGGCGTGGGCCGGCAGCATCTCCCCGTGGGTATAGATGTTGATGCCCTTACCCTGTGTTTGCTCCAACAACAGCTTTAAGTCGTAGAGATCATGTCCGGAGATGACGATGAAGGGGCCCTTCTCCACAGTCAGGGAAACCTCCGTGGGAGCGGGGGTGCCGAAGGTTTCTGTGTTGGCCTTATCCAAAAGCTCCATACAGGTGAGATTTACCTTCCCGGTCTCCAGGGTCAGGGCCAGCAGCTCCTCCTGGCTCGCCTCCTCCCCCAGGAGAACAAGGGCCTTATACAGGAAATCCCTGACCTCCGGGCTGGAGTAACCCAGCGCTGCCGCGTGGTAGGCATAAGCCCCTATCCCCCGGATTCCAAAGAGCACCAGAGATTTCAGGGAACGAATATCCTCCTGGGCCTCCCAGATTCCCCGCAGGTCATAGTCTTTTGGGCCTTCGCAGGAAGAAGAACAGATCCCGCAGCTTCGGGAAAGCCTTTCTTTCTCCCGATGTACCCGGTCAATAAGCTTCCGTAAGCTCTCGTCGTCAAAATTCACATTGGTGATGGGGGCAAAAAGGCCCTCCAGCACCAGCCGGTCCGTATCCTCAGTGCCGGGATTTTTCCCACAGACCCTGGCCAGGCCGATCAGCGCTCCGGTGAGCTCATCCTGAAGTCCCGCGGTGGCAGCGCTCTTTCCGCAGACGCCCCTGGCTCCGGTACAGCCGGTGCAGCCGGCGGTCTGCTCACACTGAAAACAAAACATCTGATTTTCCATCTTATTTCTCCTTGTCTTTTAAGTTTCTTGTCCTTGACTTTTCCAGGTCAGTATAATAGAATTTCAGCAACATGTATGTTGTCAAAACAACAAGGAGACAAAAAATGGATTATTTTTTTCTGACGAAAACACCTCTCTTTCAGGGGGTAAGCACCCAGGAGCTCCCGGCCATGCTCTCCTGTCTGGAGGCCAAACAGCAGTCTTTCCAAAAGGATGCCCGGATCTACCGGGCCGGGGACACGGTTTCCGCCCTGGGCCTGATACTCTCCGGCAGCGTCCGCATAGAGAGCGTGGATCTCTGGGGCCACACCAGCGTGCTGGATCTGGCCGGTCCCGGCTCTGTCTTTGCGGAAACCTACGCCTGCATCCCCCAGGAGCCCCTGATGGTAGACGTGGTGGCCGCCGAGCCCTGCGCTATTCTTTTTTTAGACACTCAGCGGCTGCTGACCACCTGCAGCAGCGCCTGCAGCCACCACAGCCGCCTGATCCGCAACCTGCTGGCCATCTCTGCCCGGAAAAATCTGACCCTGTCCCGGAGGATTTTTCACACCTCCTCCAAGTCCATCCGGGGCCGCCTGCTCTCCTACCTGTCCTTTCAGGCCGCCTGCCAGGGCAGCCCTGAATTTTCCATTCCCTTCAACCGCCAGCAGCTGGCCGACTACCTGGGTGTGGACCGCAGCGCCCTCTCCAACGAGCTGAGCAAAATGCGCCGGGAGGGTCTGCTGAGCGCAGAGCGAAACCACTTTTGCCTGAAGAAGCCTGCCCAGGAATAACAGTGAAGTGCTTATAGGCAATGAGGGAGAGTGCCAAAAGCAATGACCTTTGGCACTCTCCCTCTGCTCCATCCTCAATTATCTTTTCGCCGTCCCTTCCCTAGGGGATAATGGGCGTCTGGTAACTCTCCTCCACCCTCATGCGGCTGCTCCCCCGAAGCTCTGTGTCCTCCAGGAGAATCCGCTGGTAGCAGTAGCTCTGGTAATCCTCGGAGATCCCGTCGTACAGCAGGTACTCCGTGCCGTCCCCCGCAAGGTCCATGCAGGGCATTCCGTCGTATTCACCGGCCACAGCCTCCGGGTAGTCCCCGGCCAGCATTTCCCTGTAAACCGCCTCCATCCCCTGGCTGGGATCCCGGCGGTTCACGTACATATAGGTGGTATCGTATTCACCGGAGAGGAAGAAATGGTATTCCTCCTGATCTGAGAAGCTCTGCTCCTCCCCCGATTCCCCAGACAGCCCCCAGGAACCGTCCTCGTTGGCGTGGAAAATGCAGGCGCAGTAACCCCCGGCGGTTTTCATCATGCGGATCCGGTAGGTCATCTGGCCTTTCTCTCCCTGGGGCCCGCCCCCCTGATTTCCGGGAGAGATGCACAGCTCCGTAAAACGCACCTGATACAGACCGTCGCTGTCATCTCCGGCTATCCGCTGGATGGAATCAATCTGAGCCCGCACATCCACGCCGCTTACGCGGCCGCTCTCCAGATAGGTTCTAAGAGCCGTGCGCACATTCCAGAACTCCTCCGGATCTTCCGCGGCCACGTAAAAAATCCCGTCGCTGTCCCAGGGGAAGGGCTGGTTCTTGGCCGCCAGCCCCTGCATTTTCTCAACAATCCGCTGCTCCAGCTCTTCCTGCGTCTCCTCCGGCTGAGTCTCCGACCCCGAAAGAGTATCCTCCCCGTAGGGCTGCCGCTGATCCCGGGCCTCCAACAGCAGCGGCTCTGTCTCCTCCAGGGATACCGGACAGAGAGTCAGTGTTCCCCCCTGGGCGATCCGGTCATCCCGGTTGAGCTGGCAGTCCTCATTCATGACCAGGCTCCACCGGGGAAATCCCTTTTCACACAAGGTCAGGGCCAGGGTACCAAACCTCTGACAGTCCTCCGACTGGTAGACTTTAGTTTCCCCCTGGACAGTCACCACCACTTCCCCGCCTTCCAGGGTCACCGTGGTCCCATCGGCGGATCCCCAGACGCCTCCCATGGCCGTCAAGGGATCCAGGTAGCTGATGCCCTCGCCCCGGTCGCCCATGGTTTCCAGATACTGGCAGGTCAGGCCCTCCCCATTCAGGTAAGTGAAGGCGCAGACGTCCTCCGCCAGCCACTGAACCTTCACCTGGCCGTCCCCTTTATCCTCCAGCTCCTGCCGGGGCCTCTTCATCAATCCCCGGTAGATCCGGCTGATCTGAGCGCCGCTGCTGCCCTGCTCCAGCACCAGGGTATGCGTCCCCTCCGGGGAGCGCAGAACCTTGGAGGAACCGCCGCCCAGCAAAAGCCAGGCCAGGCCAAAGGCTGCAAAAAAAATGACCGCCGCCAGAGCTGCCCGCAGGGCCAGGCGTCTCTTCATCCACATTAGCCACGCCGCCCCGAAGCATCCCACAGTCAGCCCGATATCCAGGGGTTCCATCCAAGGATACAGCCAGGTAACCCCGGCGGGGACCACCTTCCAGCGGTATAAAAGCTCCAGGGCTCCCAGGGCAGCGCCCCCCAGAAACAAAATTACGCTAGCCGCTGTCCGGCCGGCTTTTTTCCTCACTTCTGTCGTCTCCTGCACAAGATCATCACCTTTCCTCGTCCGCCGGGAAGCGGATTCCCATCCGCTCCCGGGCCATATCCATCACCTTAAGCTCCTGCAGAGTATAGCCCATCTCCCTCTCTGTCTCCTGGGCGTCCCCGGAGGCGATCAGGCGGCACCAGGTCTCCGCCTCATAGACCATATTGTTGGCGGGCTTTTCTATGGAAATTTTCTCCCGGGTTCCGTCCCGCAGGATCAGGGTGATCTCCCGGGTATCCTCGATCCTATCCAGCACCATACAGCCCCTCTCCCCCTGAATCTGGCTGGGAATATGGCTGTCGGTGATTTTGGAGTAAACCAGCTCCGCCAGCATATCCGGGTAGTTCAGGAGGATCGTTCCCTCTCCATCCAGGCCGTTATCCAGCAGCAAAGCATTTCCCTCCACCCGGCTGGGCAGCCCGAAGAGCCGCACCAGGGGATGCACGCAGTAGACGCCGATATCCATTAGAGCCCCGTTGGAAAGCTCCGGCCGGAAGGCGTTCTCGATAATACCTGCTTTGTACTTATCATACCGGGAGGAATACTGGCAGTACTGGAAGCTCGCTCGGCGGATCCGGCCCAGCTTTCCCAGATTGTCCCGGATGGCGGAAAAGCCCGGGTCGTGGACAGAGCGCATGGCTTCCATCAGAACCACTCCCCGGCGGCCGGCAGCCTCCATCATCCGCCGCCACTCCCGGGCGTTGCTGGCTCCGGGCTTCTCGCAGAGCACATGCTTCCCCTGCTCCAGCATCAAAAGGGCCTGGCTGCAGTGAAAGGCATTGGGGCTGGCGATATATACCCCGTCGATCTCCGGATCCCGGGCCAGCTCCTGCAAGTCCGTATAAATTTTTTCCACCCCGTATTTCGCCGCGAATTTTTCGGCAGTCTCCTCCTTCCGGGAATAAACCCCGGCGCAAGTCAGCCTGCCGCATCGGGAGGCCGCCTCCAGGAAACGGTCCGTGATAAAATTGGTGCCTATGGTGGCAAAACGAAGCATAACTCATCCTCCTTTAGCCGCAAATCTGAGTGATCATTCTCTGAGATTTCAGCATAACACAAATAGGCTTTCTTTTCAAATTTCCTTACTCAGGAAATTTTTCTGCTGTTTCCTTCAGGGAGCGCCTCCCCTCCAATCCGCCATTTCCTTGACTTTCGCGGTTTTTCCATGTTACAGTACAGATACAATACTATTGCTTCTTATTGGCTTGGCACAAATGGAGTTACATTGAGGAAACGCTATGGCTATTGACATGAAAAGTATCATTGCAGAGACCTTCGTGGGCTTGGTAAAGCAAAAGGGCATTGACAAGGTGACGGTCACCGCCCTGATTGACGCCTGCCATATTTCCAGGCAAACCTTTTACTACCATTTTCAGGATCTCATGGATGTGATCAACTGGTCAGCCCAAAAGCTGATGCAGGATATTCTCGCCCGCAGCATTGAAAAGGAAACTCCCGAGGAGGCCCTGCATATCTTTATCTCCTCCATTTTGGAGGAGCGGGAGCTGATCCGCAGGCTCTTGGATTCCCAGCGGCGGCCGGAGCTGGAGCATCTCTTTTTCCTGACTGCCCGGTCCTTCTTTGAAGAGATTCTAAAGGTGAAAAACCCTGATATTTCCATAAACTATGCCGACTTTGAAGTGGCCCTGGACTTCTGGTCCTTCGGAATCACAGGGATTATTTTCCGAAATTTGGACAAAAAGCAGGTGAACGCTGAGAAATTGGCCCAGCAGATCTGCCGGTTTGTGCGCAGCCGGCGGTGACGGCAGATTTTTCTTGGATGCCTAAAACTCTTAGACAAAAACGCGAAAGTGTAAAAAAGACTTACACTTTCGCGTTTTTGTCTATACACGGGAGCGATTCTGTCCGTGGTTTTAAAGAAGCATTTCTGCCATAATTATGTCAAGTGAACTCGCCCTCCGGGCCAAAACAGAAAACAGCCGCTCCGCGGCTGTCTCGGCCCTGTCCCGGGCCCAGGAGGAGTACTACCGGCAGATCGAAGCTATCCTGCAGGAGAAGCTTCCCCGGTATCTCCACAATCAGGACAGCACCCAGACCGAAGATCAGGCGGAAGCCGCCGCCCTTTATGCGGAATATGCGGTGGATTTTGCCGTCCAGTCCATGCGCTACGCGCTTATAGCTGCCATGACCGCCATTGACTTGCAGATGACCAGCCAGGAACAAAAAAACGCCTCAGACAGGAAGGAGCATTTATTATGAATGAGATAAAACAGCCAAAAAAGCCGTTGATTTTTTACTATGGAATCGTGCTGTTGATTTTAGTATTATTTAACTTTTTGGCCATGCCCTGGCTGCTGCAGAGGCAGATACAGCAGGTGGATTACGGCACCTTCATGACCATGACTGATAACGGGGAGATCGGCCAGGTGGAAATCCAGGAGCAGGAGAACCAGATTCTCTTTACCAATAAAGACAACACCCAGGTATACAAAACCGGCATGGTGGAGGACCCGGACCTGGCCCAGCGCCTCTGGGAATCCGGAGCCAAATTCTCCGGCGAAATCGTCGAGCAGATGTCCCCCATCCTCAACTTCCTGCTCTCCTGGCTGCTGCCCATTCTGATTTTTGTGGGGATCGGGCAGCTGCTGTCCAAGCGGCTGATGAAGCGGGCCGGGGGAGCCAATTCCATGGCCTTTGGCATGGGAAAAAGCAACGCCAAGGTTTACGTAAAATCCTCCGAGGGCATAAAATTCTCCGATGTGGCCGGTGAGGATGAGGCCAAGGAAAATCTGGCCGAAATCGTGGACTATCTGCACAACCCGCAGAAATATAAGGACGTGGGCGCAGCCATGCCCAAGGGCCTTCTGCTGGTGGGCCCTCCCGGCACCGGCAAAACCATGCTGGCCAAGGCTGTGGCCGGCGAGGCTAACGTTCCTTTCTTCTCCATGTCCGGCTCAGAGTTTGTGGAGATGTTCGTGGGCATGGGCGCCGCCAAAGTCCGGGATCTATTTAAGCAGGCAAAAGAGAAAGCTCCCTGCATTGTATTCATCGACGAGATTGACGCCATCGGGAAAAAGCGTGACGGCCAGCTGAGGGGAAATGATGAGCGGGAACAGACCCTAAACCAGCTGCTCACGGAGATGGATGGCTTTGAGGAAAACAGCGGTGTGGTTCTTCTGGCAGCTACCAATAGGCCGGAATCCCTGGATCCCGCCCTGACCCGCCCAGGGCGCTTTGACCGCCGGGTGCCGGTGGAGCTCCCTGACTTGAAGGGGCGCGAAGAAATCCTCCGGGTACACGCTAAAAAAATCAAACTCAGCGGCGACGTGGACTTCTCCAAAATTGCCCGCATGGCCTCCGGCGCTTCCGGCGCAGAGTTGGCAAATATCATAAACGAGGCCGCCCTGCGGGCTGTCCGCAGCAACCGGAAATACGTGCTGCAGGAGGATCTGGAGGAAAGTATCGAGGTGGTCATCGCCGGATATCAGAAGAAAAATGCCATTCTCACAGACAAGGAAAAAATGATCGTGGCCTATCACGAGATCGGCCACGCCCTGGTGGCCGCGAAACAAAACGCCTCCGCACCGGTGCAGAAAATCACCATCGTCCCCCGCACCTCCGGAGCTCTGGGGTACACCATGCAGGTAGATGAGGGAAACCACTATCTCATGAGCAAGGAAGAGATTGAAAACAAGATCGCCACCCTGACTGGCGGCCGGGCTGCCGAGGAGGTAGTATTCGGCTCTGTCACCACCGGCGCCTCCAACGACATTGAGCAGGCCACTAAGCTGGCCCGGGCGATGATCACCCGCTATGGGATGAGCGAGGAATTCGATATGGTGGCTCTGGAAACCGTTACCAACCAATACCTGGGCGGGGATGCCTCCCTGGCCTGCGCCGCGGAAACTCAGCGGCAGGTGGACAAACAGGTGGTAAATCTGGTTAAGCAGGAGCACCAAAGGGCCCTCCAAATCTTGAGCGAAAACCGCCGGAAGCTGGACGAGCTGGCCCAGTTCCTCTATGAGAGAGAAACCATCACCGGTGAGGAATTCATGAACATTCTGGAGAGGTAGATGCAGACAAGGCCGGGAAGCCCCGTCAGTGCAGCATCCCAGCTGCGCACGGCGGGGCTCCCCGGCCTTCATTCCGTAGGGATTTGTTAAACATTTTTTAACAGTGACGTTCAGCCCAGAGTTCCTCACAGAATTCTTCCGCTAGGGATTATATAAAATCATGTGCAGAACCACAGTCTCTGCACCCGTGTTTCGGTAAGAGTGAATCGTATCTCCCATAAAGCGTATACTTTCGCCTTTGGCCACCGCAAAACATTGATTATCGGCTATGATCTCAAGAGTTCCGCCAAAGACCGTGATAAATTCTTCTGTCCCGCGAAGGTGAGGCTCTGACTGCCAGTAGCTCCCCGGCTCCAATTCTAAATAATAGACAGCAAATCTCCTATTTTCATCGTCGGGAAATAAAGAATAATTTCTTACTTTTCCATTATCCTCCAGCAAGGGCTGCATTTCCGCAGGCTTGACAATCTCATAGGGCGTTTTGGGGCGTACGGTCAGGGCGTCAAAGGGGACCTTCATCCCATTCGACAATTTCCATAGGGTGGAGAGGGTGGGATTACCGTCGCCCCGCTCCACCTGCGCCAGCATACTCTTGCTGACTCCGCTCAATTTCGCCAGCTGATCCATGCTTAGATTCCGCTCTTCCCGAAGCCGTTTGATATTTTTTGCGACAATTAGATTCATCGTATCCAAAAAATCACTTCTCCTTACCTTTTCTATTGACATTATATTGATATGATTATATTATTTTATTGTACACATTCCATTATAATATACTTTTTATACTATCATATAATCTCATTGGGGGATTGTAAAGGGAAGAATGCCATAGGCTGTACCTGGGCTGCTGCTTCCCCAGAAAGAAGTAAGGAGGAAGAGAAATGTTCCCGATATCTGATTTTTTGATCTACTGTTTTGTCACCGCCTACACCCCCGGCGCAAACAACCTGCTTTCCATGAGCAATGCGGCGCGTCTGGGCTTTCGGAAAAGTGTTAAGTTTAATTTGGGAATTACCGCCGGCTTCCTGATTGTCATGAGCGCCTGCACATTTTTCAGTTCATCCCTATACTCGGCCCTTCCCAAGATTAAATTTTTCATGCAAATTCTGGGGGCCGCGTATATGCTGTACCTGGCGTGGAAAATATGGAAGTCCCAGGCAGATTTTGAAATAGAAGGCGAAAAAACAGCCAGTTTCTTTGCCGGAATGGTTCTGCAGTTTATGAACCCCAAAATTTATATTTACGCCATCACCGCCATGTCCCTGTACATCCTGCCTGTATTTCACTCCGCCCTCTCACTGGCGGGCTTTACCCTGGTTCTGACAGCCATCGGCGCCTCCGGCTCCTACGTATGGGCATTGTTCGGCTCCATTTTCTGCCGATTTTTTGCCAGGCATACCAAGGCAGTCAACCTGATTATGGCTTTACTGTTGGTGTACTGTGCGGTCTCGCTGTTTTTATAATAGACAGATAAATAATCTCCCTGCCGGGAAAAGGCCAGTCAAGACCACCGGCTTAGCCGGTGGCTTGTTCTGCCCCTATAAGGGGCTATTACCTGCTTGCGCCCGGAAGGCGCACTGAAAGTCTGCCAACTGCACCACACCCACAGCCGCCCCTGAAGGGGCTTACTCAGTGCTCCCTTACTCCGGCCCAGCCCCAAAAGGGGCTTGCTGGTTTGCTTTGACTTCCTTCTACCACTCCAAGTGGTTTATTTCTTGTGTTTCTTCACCGGCTCACCCGTAAACGGGTCAATATACTCTACTAATGACATCTG
>DVHU01000011.1 GCA_018711815.1 Candidatus Egerieimonas intestinavium | reverse complement strand
GGTTGAGGTCGCAGAGTCGAAAAGAGATAAATTTTGTGCCCTGCAAGGCACTTGAATGAAGCGTACCGAGTGGTACGCTGATTGAAAGTAACACAGCAGGTCGCAAAATTTACTCTTTATCGACCGTGTGTTCTCTTGTAAAGAGAGGGTAGCTTTTCTTTTGAAAAAACTGCTTAGTCTCCCAGATCACCACCGGGCTCAGGCCCAGGATCCCCACCAAATTGGGGAAGGCCATCAGGGCGTTGGTGATATCCGCCAGAATCCAGATGGGCTCCAGGGACAGGAAGGGAGCCACCGCGATGCACCCGATATAGAGAAGCTTGTAGAGCTTATTCAGGTGCACGCCTCCGGCCAGGTATACCAGGCATCTCTCCCCGTAGTAGTTCCAGCCGATGATGGTGGTGAAGGAGAAGAAAATCAAACCGATGGTCACCATGTACATGCCGATATTTCCCGGCAATCCTTGGTTGAAGGCTGCGTTGGAGAGCTTTCCGCCGTCCAGCAGCACGCCGTTCACCGGGGTCTCCAGAAGGCCCGAGGAGATCACCACGATTCCCGTCATGGTACAGATGATGATGGTGGTGAAAAACACGCTGGTCATGGATATAAGTCCCTGGCGCACGCAGGATTTGGTCTTTGCGGCCGCCACCACGATGGGGGAGCTTCCCAGGCCGGCCTCGTTGGTGTAGACGCCCCGGGCAATTCCTGTTCTCATGGCGGTCATCATCGCCGCCATGGAAGCCGTGCCCGCCGCCCCTCCCAGGGCGGCGCCGGGGGTGAAGGCGCTGACAAAAATCGTGCTGATGGCGTGGGGGACAGCCTGGTAATTGGCCGCCAGAACCGCCACCGAGCCCAGCACGTAGGCTCCGGCCATCAGAGGCACCACCGACTCCGCCACCTTGGAAATGGAATTAATGCCGCCCAGGATTACCGCCGTCACGGCCACGGTCACCAGGGCTCCCATAACCCACACGGGAACACCGAAGGCCGATTCCACGGACTCTGTGATGGCGTTCACCTGGGGGAAGGTTCCGCAGCCTAAAAGGGCCGTGACTACCCCGAAGAAGGCAAAAATCTTCGCCAGCCAGACCCAGCGCTTTCCCAGCCCCCGCTCAATATAGTACATGGGGCCTCCGGCCACCTGGCCGTTCTCGTCCACCGTGCGGAATTTTACTGCCAGCAGGCCTTCCGCGTATTTCGTGGCCATTCCCACCAGGGCGGATACCCACATCCAGAACAGGGCCCCCGGCCCTCCGGCCCTCAGGGCCGTGGCCACGCCCACAATGCTGCCGGTGCCGATGGTTGCAGCCAGGGCCGTGCACAGGGAGGCGAAGGCCGATACGTCCCCCTCCCCCTCTTCTTTCTCAAAAATATACCGGATGGCCCGGGGCAGCCGGATAAACTGCAGTCCCTTGAGCCGAACCGTCAGATACAGTCCCGTAAAAAGCAGCAGCGCCATGGTGGGAATTCCCCAGACCGCCGACTGAATACTCTTTAATACCTCAGTAATACCCTTCACATCCTTCCCGAAAAATTTTGCGCCGCCGCAGTACGATCCACGCGGAGCGCTTCTGTTTCATAGGAACACCGTTCCCTGAAAGACAAAAACAGGACTGCGGTAAAATGTAAGCTCATTTTGCCGCAATCCTGCTTAGTATATCATATCTCCCCCCGGCCAGGCAAGAGAAAAGCTTTGGCCTGCCGGGCCTGCAAAATTCAAGGCTGAAGGGGGCTTAACGCGCGTTCCTACTTTTTCAGAAATACCGCAGACTCGTAGGGTTTCAGCTTCAGCTTCTTCTCCAGACTTCTCTCCTGGTAATTATCCAGGAGACACACGTATCCTTCGGTCTCCAGCTCTCCCAGGTCTGCCTCCGCCTCCTGGGCGTAGAAATTGTGGAAGGCCAGCAGGGATTCTCCCTGGGTATACCGCTCATAAGCGAAGATCTGCGGGTGCTCCTCAAGCAGGGGCCGGTAGCCGCCGTCGGCAATCACCGGATACTCCTTGCGCAGCCGGATCAGCTTCCGGTAGTACTGCCACACGGAATCCTCCCGGGCCATCTCCCGAACCGTGTTCACCTGGGGATAATTTTCATTGACCTGAATCCAGGGCTCATGGGTGCTGAAGCCCGCATAAGGAGAGTCATCCCACTGCATGGGCGTCCGGCCGTTATCCCTGGAGCGCTGGCGGAGAATCTCATAGACCTCCTCCTCCGGCTTGCCCTGTCCTTTGAGAATCTCAAAGTAATTCAGGCTCTCCACATCCTTGTACTGGTGAATGTCCGTAAACCCGGCATTGGTCATGCCGATCTCCTCGCCCTGGTAGATGTAAGGCGTGCCCCTCAGCAGGTGGATGCAGCCGGCCAGCATCTTGGAGGCCTCCTCCCGGTAATGGACGTCGTCGCAGAAGCGGGATACGGCCCTGGGCTGATCGTGGTTATTCCAGAACACCGCGTTCCAGCCGTCCTTCTCCTGCATGCCCAGCTGCCAGTCGTTGAGGAGCTTTTTCAAAGCAGCGAAATCGAAGGGCTGCAGCTCCCATTTCTGCTGATTCTTATAATCCACCTTCAGATGGTGGAAGCTGAAGCACATGCTCAGCTCCTCCTCCCGAGGATTGGTGTAGCCCACACAGCTCTCCAGGGTGGTGGAGGACATCTCGCCCACGGTCAGCAGGTGCTTCTCTGTGATTCCGCTCTCCCGGCAGATTTCCTTTAAGTACTGGTGGGTCTTGGGGCCGTCGGTGTAGAAGCGGCGGCCGTCCCCCTCAAAGTCATCCTCCATCACCTCCGGCTTGGAGATCAGGTTGATCACGTCGAAGCGGAAGCCCTGGATCCCCTTGTCAATCCAGAATTTCAAGATTTTCACCAGCTCCCGGCGCACATCAGGATTTTCCCAGTTGAGGTCCGCCTGGGTCTTGTCGAAAAGATGCAGGTAATACTGCTTCCACTGGGGCGCGTACTCCCAGGCATTTCCGCCAAACTTGGAAATCCAGTTGGTGGGGGCATGGCCCTCCTTCCCGTCCCGGAAGATATAAAAGTTTTTGTAGTACTCATCCCCGGCCATAGCCTTCCGGAACCACTCGTGCTCGGTGGAGGTGTGGTTAAAGACCATATCCAGCATCAGTCCGATATTTCTCTTCTTCGCCTCGGCAATCAGCTCCTCCAGATCCTCCATGGTTCCGTACCTGGGGTCAATCCGGTAATAATCCGCCACGTCATAGCCATTGTCATTCTGTGGGGACACAAAGAAGGGTGTGCTCCACAGATAGTCGATGCCCAGTTCAGCCAGATAATCCAGGCGCTTGGTCACGCCCTTGATGTCGCCGAAGCCGTCCCCGTTGCTGTCGCAGAAGGATTTGGGATAAATCTGATAGACTACTTTATCGGTAAAATTTCTCAAGTTTTCCATAATTCGCCTCCCGGGTTATTCCCCTTTGCAGACTGCCACTGTGGTCTTTCCTGCCTGAGCCTCCATGCCGGTGCTGAAGGTGATCTCACCGGAGCCGGGCTCTGTGATAATCATCATGGTAGTGGCCGGATGACCTGCCTTCTTAATCTTCTCCTTGGAGAATCGGATCAGCGGCGTGCCGCAGGTTACCCGGTCTCCGGATTTTACGAACAGCTCGAAGCCGTCTCCGTTCATGTCAACGGTGTCAATACCCACATGGATCAGCAGCTCCACGCCGTTGTCAAAGGCCATTCCGCAGGCATGGCGGCTGTCCTCCATTACCACGGTGATGGTTGCATCCGCCGGCGCCACTACTGTCTCCCCGGTGGGCTCCACCGCCACGCCGTCGCCCATGATCTTCTGGGAAAATACATCGTCCTCGACTTCCTCAATGGGGATTACTTTTCCATCCAGCACGGACTTAATCTCCAGGGGGCCTGCCGCGGCGGCAGCCTTCTTCTCTTCTGCCGCACTATCCTCTGCCTGCTTCTGAGCTGCGGGAGCCTTGGCTGCCAGTCCCTTATCCTGCGCGCTTAATTTCTTCTTCCCTACCAGGAAAGTAAGGGTGAAGGGAACCACCACCGCGATGGCCATGGCTAGCAGGAAGTATCCCCAATACTCGGAATAGATAGACAGGATGCCGGGAAGTCCTCCCACGCCGATGCTGACTGCAGTTACGTTAAAGCCTACGGATACCACGGCGGCAATGCCGGAGCCGATCATACCGCAGATCATGGGGAAGCCGTACTTCATGTTTACACCGAAGATAGCCGGCTCGGTTACGCCTAAGTAACAGGAGATACATGCGGGTACGTTTACCTGCTGCGCCCGCTCATTTTTCTTCTGCAGTACGGACATAGCCAGTACGCTGGAGCCCTGGGCAATGTTGCTGAGGGCGATCATGGGCCAGAGGATGGTTCCCTCGTAGCTGTTGATCATCTGGGTGTCAATGGCATTGGTCATATGATGCAGACCAGTCATTACCACCGGCGCATAGAGTACGCCGAAGACTGCGGCGAAGAGCCATCTGAAGTTGCTGGTCAGTCCGGCCCACACGCCGTCTGCGATAACATTTCCGATGGTCCAGCCGATGGGGCCCACCACCGTATGGGCGATGATTACCGCCGGCACCAGGGAACAGAAGGGCACCACGATCATGCTGATCACTTCAGGACAGTGCTTCTTGAAGAATTTCTCCAGGTATACCAGCACGAAGCCCGCCATGATGGCCGCGATTACCTGTCCCTGGTAACCGATCATCTCAACCTTGAAAAATCCAAAATCCCACACAGGAATGTCGGCCGCCGCCGTATCTGCCACGGAAAATCCGTTAAGTAGCTGGGGGGATACCAGGGTCAGACCTAAGATAATGCCCAGAATCTGGGTGGTTCCCATCTTCTTGGTGATGGACCAGACGATTCCCACTGGCAGCAGGTGGAATACCGCTTCACCGATCAGCCAGAGGAAGGAATACATGCCTGACCAGAACTGGGAAATGTCCTTCAGGGTCATGGTTCCGTTTTCAAAGAACTTGATCTCTCCGATAATGTTTCTGAAGCCCAGGATCAAACCTCCGCAGATCAGGGCCGGAATCAGGGGCGCGAAAATCTCTCCCAGGGTGCCCATGATTCTCTGGAGGGGATTCTGGTTGCTCTTGGCGGCGCTCTTCACCGCGTCCTTGCTGACGCCCTCGATCCCCGCAAAGGCGGTAAATTCATTGTAGAAATTTGCCACGTCGTTGCCGATGATTACCTGGAACTGCCCCGCCTGGGTGAAGGTTCCTTTCACGCTGGCAATCTCCTCAATGGCCGGTTCGTCTGCGTTTTTGGGGTCCACCAGCACAAACCGCATTCTGGTCATACAGTGGGAAACAGCCTGAATATTTTCTTTTCCGCCCACGCATTTCAAAAGCTGTTCCACATCCTTTTGATACTTTCCCATAGCTCTTCTCCTTTTCTCTTGTTTGAACAAGTTTTCTTTATGGCTCTATCATACTCTTGTTTAAACAAGATGTCAAGGGGTTTTTCCAAATTTGTTCAAACAAGTTAGGCGTGTACTCTCTGGGCCTGGTCATAAAAAGCGAAGTGATCCGCCCGATGCCGGGATTGGGTGAACTCAAACATAACCCCCTCGGCGTTGTAGGTGTGGCTGGTGACCACCGCCACACAGTTGTACCCCTTTAAATCCATGTATTTTTCATCCAACTGACTGTTCTTTTCCACGGTCATTTTCCTGCGGGTGGTCATAATCGTCTGCCCCAGCTCCTTCTCCAGATACTCGTAGATGGATTTCTCGGCGATCTCCGGCGTCAGTCCCCGGGCCACCTCCTTGAGCAGATAGTTGTGGTCGATGATCAGGGCCTCCCCGCCCACATAGCGCACTCGCTGCAGATAGTAGATGGAGGCTCCCACTGGAAAGGATGTCCGTTTGCTGATCTTTTCATCCACGGAAAGTTCCGTAAAACAGATGACCTTCGTGGTATAGTCCATATGGATTCTCCTGGCGGCCTCCTTCAGGGATTCGATCCCGCCCAGAACAAACTCCGCCTGATTCTCCCTCTGGTAGATGACCCGCACGCCTTTTCCGTGGATGCTCTGGACGCACCCCTCCGCCGCCAGCTGGCCGATGGCCCGGCGGACGGTATTTCTGGAGCTGCCAAACTGCTCGGTCAGCACCTTCTCCGAGGGAAGCAGCTCCTGAAAGCCGTACTCCTCCTCCTCGATCCTCCTGCGCAGCTCCTTATAAATCTTGTCATACTTGACTCCTGGCATATCCTCAACTCCTATTCCCCGGTGCAGTACTGATAGGCAATTCTGGGACTTCCGTCCTCCACAAAGATTGTCCCGCACCGCTGAAAGCCGTTTTTCTCCAAAACCCTCTGCATGGGAAGGTTGTCCTCATGGGTGTCTCCCCGCATATCCGCTCCCCGGAGGCGGCACTGCTCCTGGCACCAGCGTACACAGAATGTGGCGGCCCCTCTGCAGATTCCCGAGGAGGCAATCCGGTGGAGCGTTCCGTAGATCCGGTCATTTTTCCACTGGCCGTCCCGTATCTCCCGGTAGTTGGGCTCCTCCCCCACAAAGAACACGAACACCGCCGCCAGCTGTTCCTCCTCCAGGCAAACATAGAGCTGGCCCCGCTCCAAGTCCCCCTCCAGCAGCTCCCTGGACGGGTATCCCCCGCCCCACTGGCTGGGATTTCCGTTCTCCGCCATAAAACTGCGGGCCTTGCTGTATATTTCCATAATCTCCGGGAGCTGCTCCCGGACTGCCTGCTCAATTCTCATGCTTCTCACTCCTATTCGATTTCTGTGAACCGTCTTTTCTTTCTCCAGGACTAGCGGCCCTTTCCACCTGACAAACCTGCAGGAGTTCTCCCGCCACCCGGAAACGGATCTCCCATCCGGCGAAGGTCATGCCGTAGATTCGCTGTGGATCCTGCTGATAAGCAGGTCTGGGATCCTGGGCCAGGCTTCCCAAAAGCCCCTGCCTCTGATCCCCGGGAATTTTCTCCAGGAGTTCCTGAGGAAAATCCACCTCCAGCTGGTACTCGGTAAAGGCATCCGCAAAGCCGCCCACCGCCTCCGGCCTGCTGTCCGCAAAGGGCAGATAGGGCTTGATATCAAAGATAGGCGTTCCGTCCATCAGATCCGCTCCCAGCACGTAGATCACCGGCCCCAGCTCCTCCGTCTGCTCTATCCCCTCTATTTTTACGCAGGAGAGGCCCAGAGGATTGGGCCGAAAAGGGGAGCGGGTGGCAAAAACGCCCTTTCGCGCATTTCCCCCCAGCCGGGGCGGCCGCACGGTGGCAGACCAGCCCTCCCGCACTGCCTGGGAAAATTCCCAGATAATCCAGAGATGGGAAAATTCCTCCAGCCCCCGCAGAGCGTCCGGGTTCCGGTACTCCGGCTCAAAGACAATCCTGCTCTTAAGCTGCTCCACCAGACCGCTCTGTCTGGGTATCCCGAATTTCTCCGGGAAGGCGCTCTCCATTCTGGCAATCACCTTCACTGTTCTGTCCATAATCACTCCCCCTGTTTCCGGGCCGACACAATCAGCATCATGGGCCTGCGCAGTTCATCTCTCATTCCCGGCACGCTCTCCATCATCTCCTGGGAGGGCTGGGGCTCCACCAGGCGTTCCAGCTGAAAGCCCGCTCTTCGCAGTTCTTCCAGGTAGGTGGTGAGGGTACGGTGATATTTGACCACCTTCTCCCCCAGGAAATTGGCCTCCCGCCATCCCTCAATATAGTACCTGTCCACGGGGAAATGCCGGATTTCCCCGCCGGGGCCGTACTCCCAGTCCTGGCTTCCCTGGGCGGTAAAGACCGGATGCTCGGCGCTGAACAGGAAGCTTCCTCCGGGCCGCAGAAAACGCCAAACCTTTTCCACCACTCCCCGGTAGTCCTCCACATAGTGAAGGGCCAGGGAGCTGAATACCAGATCAAAGCTCTCCGGAGGAAACTCCACATTCTCCATAGTTTCCTGAATGTAGCTGACCTGGGGAAAGTGGGTTTTTTCCCGGGCCACCTGCAGCATCTTCCGGGAGGGGTCAATGCCCACCACCGAGGCGGCTCCCTGTTCTGCGGCATATATGCAGTGCCAGCCATAGCCGCATCCCAGATCCAGCATCCGTATTCCCGGAAGGCCAGGCAGCAGCTCCTTCAGCACATGCCACTCCCCGGCTCCCGCCAACCCCTTCCGGGATCTCTCCATCTGGCTGTATTTATCAAAAAAAGCCTGTTGGTCATACTTATTTTCTTTCATTTTTCTGTCCTCTGCAGTTCTTTTCTCCCAGTATACATGTTTAAACAACTCATGTCAAGGCGCTTTTCCCGCAAAGTCACACCCTTTTTTCTCAGCTCTCCCGGGCCGTCAGCCAGAGCCGATATACCTGGGCTGCAGTCTCCCGAAGATTTCTCTCGGCCTGACCCTTCCCCATGGCCTCCTCCAGGGTCTGAATCCTGCGCAGCACCGGAAATACCGCATCAATATCTCCCCACCGGCCGTCCGCCGGCCCGTCCTCCACGCTTCCGGCCAGGGCCACCACCGGCTTTTTATACTTCTTGGCCAGGGCCGCCAGCCCCGCCGGCGCCTTCCCCAGGGCGGTCTGACTGTCCATCCGGCCCTCCCCAGTAAAGACCAAATCTGCCTCCCGCAGATACTCCTCCATACCGGTTTCCTCCAGCACGATCTTCACCCCCGGCTCCAGCCGCCCGCCCAGACAGGCAGAGATGGCAAAACCCAGGCCGCCCGCCGCCCCTGCGCCGGGCTGAGAAGGGTCGGCCTCGGGAAAGGTCCTCTTCACCAGGGCCGCATAACGTTCCAGCCACCGGTCCATCTGACGGATCATCTCCCCGTCCGCCCCCTTCTGAGGGCCGAACACGGCGCTGCAGCCCTGATCCCCGCAGAGCACGTTCTCCACATCGCAGGCGGCTCGAAAAGTACACTCCGCCAGCTCCGGCAAAGCTTTCTCCGTCCGGATAAGGGCCAACTCCCGCAGGCCCCAAGCTCCCGGTCCTATGGGCTCTCCCCGGCTGTCTAAGAGCGCAAATCCCAGAGCCTGCAGCATACCGGCGCCGCCGTCGTTGGTGGCGCTCCCGCCCAGGCCCACCAGGAACCTGCGGCAGCCCTGATCCAGAGCGTGGCGAATGATCTGCCCCACGCCCCAGGTGCTGGTATAAAGAGGATTTCGCTTGTCTGCAGGCACCAGGGGCAATCCCGCCGCCTCGGCCATCTCCACCACCGCCGTGGGGCCTTCTTCCTTTGTCCCGCCCCGGTTCCTCCCCCGGAGAATTCCGTAGCGGCAGTTAATCTCTTCCCCCAGGGGGCCCCGGACTTTCACGCTCTCCAGGCGGCCTCCCGGGCCCTTGGCCAAAACCTCCACAGTTCCCTCCCCGCCGTCCGCCAGAGGGCACACCTGAAGCTCGGTCCCGGGGTCCACCGCCCGGATCCCCTCCGCCACGGCCTCCCCGGCTTCCAGGGAAGTCAAGCTGCCCTTAAATGAATCCATGGCAATTACAATCTTCATATTTGTTCACCTCCTGCTTCTCAAATACCTCATCAATTATTCTAGCATATTTCCCAAGGCTTAGCCACAAATGCAAAGTCAGAAGAGGAAAAAGCCCCGGAGCAGGGGGCCTCTCAGGCTTCCCTGCTCCGGGGCTACATGCCGCCTCTTTATTTCATTTCTTATACAGGATCCGTATAGCGTTTAACACGCAGATCATAGCCACACCGGTGTCGGCAAAGACTGCCATCCACATGGAGGCGAAGCCTGCCAGCCCCAAAGCCATCACCAGGACCTTGATCACCAGGGCAAAAACCACGTTCTGGACAGCCACCCCAGACGCAGACCGGGCAATGGACAGTGCCTGGGGAATAGCCTCCATATTTGAGGTCATAAATACCGCGTCCGCCGCCTCAATGGCCGCGTCCGCTCCGCTTCCCATGGCGGCTCCCACATCGGCTCCGGCCAGAACGGGAGCATCGTTGATGCCGTCTCCCACAAACATCACAGCCCCATGCTGGCTGCGGATTTCCCTCAGCTTATCCAGCTTATCCTGGGGCAGCAGCTTAGCGTGAACCTCCTGGATTCCCACCTCCTGCGCCACGCTCTTGGCGCTCTCCCAGGCGTCGCCGGTGAGCATCACCGGGGTGATGCCCAGCTTCCGGATGGCCCGCACAGCCCCGCCGGCGTCCTCCTTGATGGTATCCGCGATCACCAGACGGCCTGCGTAGACGCCGTTCACCGCGGTGTAAACCTCTGTGCCGTAGTTTCCGGCCCCCTCCCCGGGCACGGAGATTCCGCTCTCCTCCAGCAGCTTTCTGTTTCCGCAGAGCACCTCCGCCTCCGGGAATTTCGCCTTAATTCCGTGGCCTGCCTGCTCCTCCACCTGCAGCGGCCGCTGAATCTCAAGCCCCCTCTCCTGGGCTGCGGACACAATACTGTGAGCGATGGGGTGGGTACTGGAAAGCTCGCTGCCGGCACTGTAGGCCAGCACCTGCTCCTCCGTAAAGTTTCCAGCTGGAAGTACCTGCTGGAGCACAAAATTTCCCTCTGTGATGGTTCCGGTCTTATCCATCACCACCGCCTGCACATTTTTCATGGCCTCCAGGGATACGCCGCCCTTAAAGAGGATACCCTTCTTAGATCCGGCGCCAATCCCGGAGAAAAATGCCAGGGGTACGCTGAGCACCAGAGCGCAGGGACAGCTGATTACCAGGAAGGTCAAAGCCGTATACACCCATTTTCCCCATTCCCCGGTAATCAGGGCGGGAATCACCGCTGTGGCTATGGCCAGCAGCACCACCACCGGCGTATAGTAACGGGCAAACCGGGTGATGAAACGGTCAATCTTAGGCTTGCTGGCCGCCGCATTTTCCACGGAGTCCAGAATTCTGGTTACCATGGACTCCTCCAGCACCTTTTCCACACGCAGTTTCAAAAGCCCGGAGATATTTACACAGCCGGAGGTCACAGCGTCGCCGCTGCTGGCCTTCACCGGCACTGGCTCCCCGGTGATGGGGGAGGTATCAATGCGGCTCTCTCCCTCCACGATAACTCCGTCCAGGGGAATCCTATCCCCCGGGCGCACCAGAAGGAGCTGCCCCACCTGGGCCTCCTCAGCGGGGATCGTCCGAATCTCTCCGCTCTCCTCCACCAGATTTACCACCTCCGGACGCATATCCACCGCATCCATGATCTGATTTCTGCTCTTTTCCACCGCCACTTCCTCGAAGAATTCACCGATCCGGTAAAAGAGCATTACGCCCACCGCCTCCGGGTACTCGGCGATGGCAAAGGCGCCCAAGGTGGCAATGCTCATCAGAAAATTTTCGTCGAACACCTGGCCCTTCAGCAGATTTTTTGCCGCTGTCAGCACCACCCTGCCTCCCAGGAGCACATAGGCCGCGATTAAAACTGCCAGGGAGGGAACAGCCATCCCCAGATGCTCCAGCACCTCTCCGGCCACGAAACACAGAGCGCCGGCAGCCAGCAGCAGAACCGTTCTGCCCTTCCCCGCCAGCAGGCCCTTCTTGGACTTCGCCTCCCTCGGACTCTCCTGACCCTGAGTCAGAGCAGCCGCCCCGGCTCCTCTTCTCTCCCGGGGAACCAGCTTCACCGGGGCTTCGATGGAGGCGCAAATTTTCTGCATCTGGGGCAGCAGCTGATCCGGGTCCTCAGCCGTCACCTTCAGCTGCTTGGTGGCAAAGGTCAGCAGCGCTTCCTGCACCTGGGGCAGGGCTCCAATGCGCTCCTCCATCTTGGCCGCGCAGTTGGCACAGCCCAGATTCTCCACGGTGTAGGTACAGGTGCGCACCGGCCCGGCGATCTCTTTCTTTTTCTGAGGATGCTCGTGGTGCTCATGCCCGTGGTGCTCATGCCCATGATGCTCATGGTGGTGCCCGCACCCGCACTCTTCCCCGTGCTCGTGATGATGCCCGTGGTGCTCATGTTCATGATGCTCGTGGTGGTGTCCGCAACCGCACTCCTCTCCGTGCTCGTGATGATGCCCGTGGTGCTCATGCCCGTGGGCCTCATGCTCATGCCCATGATGCTCATGGCCGCTCACCGCCGGGGCCGGACGGCTCCCGCCCCTCTTTCTCTCCGTAACCACAATATCCGGCTCCAGGGCCCGGGCGATCTTCTGAATCTCAGGAATCAGACGGTCCGGCTCTTCGGCGGTGATGCGCAGCTGCTTGGTGGCAAAGGTAATGGTCGCCTCCTGCACCCCGGGAAGCTCATTTACCTTCCGCTCAATCTTAGCCGCACAGTTGGCGCAGCCCAGATTTTCTAACAAATACACCTTTTTTTCCATATCATTTCCTCCCAAAGGACATCCCAGAAGCTGTATCTTTTGAATGTCCTCTCTTTAACCTGCAATGCTGATATCTATATTATATGAATATCTGTTCATATGATAATTCGTTTTGATATCTTTGTCAATACTTACGGAAAAAATATTTTTCTGTCTGTCTCGCCTGGGGCAAACAAAAACCGCCGGATCTGGAAAAGCCCTGATGGATAAACCCCACAAAGCCTTCGCCAGATCCGGCGGTCTTGCTATTTTCTCTTTTATTTTCGGCCGTTTACGGCCCTGATGGCTCTCAAGGGCTCAGGGCTTCCCAGTCCCCCTCCAGCATCCTGTCTATGGCGTAAGCTACCCCGTCCTCCCGGTTGCTCTTGGTCACATACTTTGCCGCTGCCTTGATCTCCGGGACGCCGTTTTCCATGGCCACCGTAGCGCCGAAGTCCATGGAAAGCATGGAATAATCGTTGAGGCTGTCCCCCAACACCATCACCTCATCCATGGAGTAGCCCAGGCGCTCAATATACTGTTTTAGCACCGGCCCTTTTTGGGCTTCCGCCGCCGTAATCTCCACATTGGTAATAAAGGAGGAGGATACGGCGATTCCCTCCCTTCCCTCCAGCCTGCGGTTGATCTCCTGCAGCATGGGAATGTCATCGGAAAACAGGAAAATCTTGTATATGGGGATCCCCTTTTCCTCCAGCTCCCCCAGATCTAAGAGTCTCCGGTTGTTGGCCTTTACCCTCTGATAGAGATCTGAGGCCAAAATTTCCTCCCGGCTCATATTTAGGTGAAAGAGCTGTATCTGCTGGAAACAGCCCTCCTCGATCTCCTCCGGGGTGCCAAAGCGATAGTCATATTTGTCGCTGCAGAAAATAATGGAAACCGGAAATTCCTCCAGGGCCTGATAAACCTGACGGCACAGCTCCATGGGAATGGCGCACCGCTGAATCACCTGACGGTCCGGGGTGCGCACCTCCGCCCCGCTGCCCACCAGATAGTCGCAGGTCAACTCCAGTCCCTCCAGCTCCTCGATGGCCCCCTGGAAATTTCTCCCGGTGGCGATCATAAAGCGGATGCCCGCCTCCTGGGCCCTGTGGATGGCCTTCAAATTCGTTTCACTGATTTTGTGATCGGTCCCCAGCAGCGTGCCGTCCATATCACAGGCAATTACTTTTATCATTTTCTCACTCTCCATCACTGTCCTGCAGTTATGATACCATATTTTTCCCCAGGGCCCAAATACTTTTTTAGTTCAAGAGCTCCATCAGTCTTCTGCGGTTTTTAACATAATAGAAGATCCCCACCGCGTCCGCCAAAAACCAGCCGATGGGCACAGACATCCAGATGCCTGTGACGCCCAGGGCCGGGATGGCAGACAGGATGTAGGCTAGCGCCACCCGGGTTCCCAGAGAAATAACCGTGAGCACCACCGACATGCCCGGCCGCTTCATGGCTCGGTAGAAGCCATAGAACAAAAAGAGCCAGCCGATCAGGCAGTAGAATGCCCCCTCAATCCACAGATAGCCAACACCGATGGATAGAATCTCCGTCTCGTAGGGCTTAATAAAGATTAAAAGCAGAGGTCTCGCCAGCAGGCAGACCGCCAGGGAAATCACCAGGCAGAATAAGAAAGAAGTCAGAGCCGCGCTGCGGATCCCTTTTTTGATTCTCTCCCGCTGCCCCGCCCCGTAATTCTGGGCAATAAAGGTGGAAAAGGCGTTTCCGAAATCCTGCACCGGCATGTAGGCGAAGGAATCGATCTTCACCGCCGCCGCGAAAGCCGTCATCACCGCCGGCCCGAAGCTGTTCACCAGTCCCTGAACCATCAAGATGCCAAAATTCATCACCGACTGCTGGATGCAGGTGAGAAAGGACAGCTGAAAGATCTCCCGCACCACCCGGGGTCTCCATCTGGCCTCCCGCCTGCCCGGGCGGATCTCGGGAAACTTCTTCAGGGAATATATGGCAAGCCCCACTCCGGACACATACTGGGAGAGCACCGTCGCCCCGGCGGCGCCCTCCACGCCCCAGGAAAAGACCAGCACAAACACCAGATCCAGCACAATATTCAGTACTGCGGACACCCCCAGGAAAATCAGCGGGGTCACGGAATTTCCCACCGCCCGCAGCAGGGAGGCGAAAAAGTTGTAGAGAAATGTGGCCAGAATCCCCCAGAAAATCACCCACAGGTAGCTGCGCATCAGATCATATACTTCCCCAGGAACCTGCAGAAGCTTAAGGATGACGTCAATGCCCAGAAAAACCGCCGCGTTCAGCACCAGGGCAATTCCCCCGATCATCACAAAGGATAGGAAAAGACTGTTTTTCAGTCCCTGTCGGTCTCCGCCCCCGTAGCAGATGGAGAACTTCACTCCGCTGCCCATACAAAGCCCCAGCAAAATAGAGGTCAGGAAGGTCATCAGCGAGTAGGCGGAGCCCACTGCTGCCAGCGCATCCTTTCCCAAAAACTGCCCCACAATCAGCGTATCCGCCACATTGTACATCTGCTGCAGCAGATTACCCAGCATCATCGGCCAGGCAAACTGCAGGATGGTTTTGCTGATATTTCCTCTTGTCAAATCTACTGCCATCTCACTTCTCCCTCAAGTAATTTCCATATTTCCCGGGCCACGCCGTCCTCCTGGTTTCCGGCCGCAATCCGATCCGCCGCTGCCCGGCAGGCGGCGGAAGCATTCTCCATGGCGATCCCCAGGCCGCAGGCCTGCAGAAGCTCCACATCGTTGTCCCCATCCCCAAAGGCTGCCGCCTCGCTGGGGGAAATTTCCAATTTTTCCAGCACCCAGGCCAGCGCCCGGGCCTTGTTGGTGCCCTCCGCCGCAGTCTCCACCAGGTGGGGCACCGAGGAGGTCAGATACAGCCCGGGGATCTCTGAAACCCGTTTCCAGATCCTCCGCTTGTGCTCCGGATCCCGGGCAAAAAAATCCAGGGCCTCCGCCCCCTCCGCCTCCAGCATCAGCCGCTCCAGATCCCGGCAGCTTTTTCGGGTACGCTGAAGATAGCCGATGGTTCTTGGCTGATAATTCCATTGCGCCGCCTGCTCCAGCACACGGCTGTCTATGTAGGCCTGTCCCTCCAGAAACACCTCGCAGCAGGCCCCCGTATCCCGGGCGGCCTGGACCAGCTCCCGCCGCAGGTTCCGGGAGAGCCCTGTCCGAAACAAGGGCCTCCCCTCTCCTCTGCCGTAGACCAGGGCGCCGTTGGCGGTGATGAGATAGCGGATTCCCTCCTCCTTTTTCACCTCCTCCGGCAGGGCGCAAAGGGGCCGCCCGGTGGCGATAATCAGGGGAATCCCCCTCTCTCTGAGAGCCCCCAGAGCCCTGCGGGTCTCCTCAGAAAGTCTTCCATTTCCATCCAGCAGCGTCCCGTCCAAGTCAGAGACCACCGCTCTTATCCTCTGTCCCATGACACCTCTTCCCTTTACCGCTCAACCTCGGAGCGCCTCACCGAATAGACCAGGTGAGGCATGTCCATCCCGTAATAGTGCTTGATCAGCCTCCCCCTAACCTGCATCCCGTTTCGCTCTGCCACCCGTCGTGAGGGAAGGTTATTCTCCCGGATTATGGGGAAAACCTCCCGGGCCCCCAGCTGGTCAAAGGCGTAATCCCGACAGGCCCGGGCCGCCTCCGCGGCGTAGCCCCGATGCCAGAATTCTTTGCAGAACAGGTAGCCCACCTCCAGCACCTCTCCTTCTTCTGTGGGCTGCATGGTGAGGCCGCACTGGCCGATGAGCTCCTCTGTTTCCCGGCGCACCACCGCCCAGAGTCCAAAACCATACTGCTCATACCTGGCCAGCTGCCGCTCCAGCCACTCCCGGGCCTCCCGGTGGGAAAAGGCGTGCTCGTAGGCGTACATTACTTCTTCATCCTGCAGCATCCGGCACAGATCCGGATAATCCTCCCGGGTCATTCTCCGCAGGTACAGCCGCTCAGTCTCCAGAATTTTCTCCATGACAGCTCTCTCCTAGTTTTTCTCCTATCTTCTGTCCGGCTGCTCTTACTGCCTGCTCTCCGGACTTTTTCCCTCATCGGGACGCTTGACCACGGTGGCCGAGGTGATCATGTGATTCTCGACCCCGTGCACCTGTATCTGCAGCTCCGGGGTTTCGCAGGAAAACTCCTCGCCGTTTCGGGGAACTCTCCCAATGACCCCGCAGACGTATCCGCTAAAGGTATCGCACTCCTCCGTGGGCAGCTTTACTTCCAGGGTTCGGGCCGCTTCCTTTAAATCCGCCCAGCCCTGAATCAGCCACTGGTTTTCCTCAAGCTCCTGGATTTCCAGAGGCTTCTCCTCTTCACCCTCCTCATCCAGCTCGCCCACCAGGGCCTCCATCAGGTCGTGGACGGTGACAATTCCCGACATCCCGCCATACTCGTCGATGAGCACGGCAAAATAGTTGCGCCTTTCCCGCATCTGCTGAAAAAGACGGTTGGCCTTCATACTCTCCGGCACGAAAAAGGCCGGCTCCACACATTTATCCCAGACATTCTCCCAGGTAATCTCCTTTAACCGGAAATAATCCCGGGTATCCAGCACCCCCACGATATCATCCCGGCTCTCCCCGGAGATGGGATAATAGGTATGGCGGTTGGCCCGAATCACCTGAGCCCACTCCTCCAGGGAATCCTCCTGACGCAGAGTCACCGCCTCCCTCCTGTGGGTACAGATCTCCTTCACGGAGATATCGTCAAACTCAAAGACATTCTGGATGATCTTGGTCTCCTCCGCCTGGATATTTCCCTGCTCCTTGCCCTCGGCCAGAAGCATGCGAATCTCCTCCTCCGTCACCGCGTCCTCCTCTTCCTCAGGGCTTAAGCCCATCAGTTTTAGAATCAGGTTGGTGGACGCGGTCAGCAGCCATACCAGCGGAGCAAAGATCCGGGAAACCCAGTACAAGATCCCGGACATGCCCAGAGCCAGGCTCTCGGATTTCTTCATGGCCACCCGCTTGGGCACCAGCTCACCGAACACCAGGTTAAAGTATGCCAGCACCAGGGTAATCACCACGATAGAAACAGACTTCAAAATATTCTCCGGCACGGTGACTCCCGCCTCCACCAGGGCCTTTACCAGGGGATCCGCGAAATTCTCCGCTGCAAAGGCACTCTGCAGAAGTCCCGCCAGGGTGATGGCCACCTGAATGGTAGCCAGAAACCGGGCCGGCTGTCTGGTCAGGGAAAAGAGCCTTTTGGCCCGGGAATTTCCCTCCTCCGCCATGCGCTTAAGCCGCGTCTCATTCATGGACAGCACGGCGATCTCCGCGCTGGCAAAGGTAGCATTTAAAAAAATCAGAACAATAAGCAACAAGATGGGCTGCATCAATGATTTCTCCTTTTCTCTGTCCCCACCTCAAGGGCAGTCTTTTATGGACAGTATGTGCAAAATTTTTGTCTATGATAAACCCGAAACCGCAAAAGGGCCTAGCCCCCGTCCTCCCGGACTGCGGCTACACCCTTTATAATATCATAAATCTACATGGATCACTCAGCGCCTTGCTAGGCGGTTGCCCGTCGTCCATGTATGTGATCACTCCTTTGCTCTGTATTGTCTCTTAAAATACCATATTTCGCTCAAAAAGTCAAACCTGCGTCTGGATTTTCAGAATTTTTTGCAAAACTGTCAGGAGCTCTTCCTCGGATTCGACGGTGGCCCAGGGCACAAAGCCTCCCTCCGGGAGCTTATGGCCCCGGCGGTTCAGCCAGATAGCTCTCCAGCCAGCCCTCATGGCCCCGGCGATGTCGTTTTCGTAGGAGTCCCCCACCAGATACATGTCCTCCGGCTTCTGTCCCATCCTGTCGCAAACGTGGTCAAAGATTCTCCTGTCCGGCTTGGCCGCCCCCACGTCCCCGGATACAAAAATATTTTCCCGGGGAAACCACCGCTGGGCTCCCAGGGCGTTCACCTTCTTCCACTGGTGCTCTGAGGGACCGTTGGTAATAATTCCTATGGGAATCCGATTCACGCAGAGATCCAGGATTTCCCGCATTTTCTCCGACATTTCCAGCCGCTTCTGATTTCCCGCATACTCTGCCTGAAACCGCAGGGCCTCCTGGTCAGTGATCGCCACCTGAAAATCCTCGAAGGCTTTCTGAATCCGGTAAATATACATTTCCTCCATGGTGATCTCCCCCCGCTGGGAGGGGCCGAACACTTCATCGCTGCGCCGGCGGCTGGCAGCGAAAAGGCCGTCCATGGGAAGCTGATATCTTCCCCCAAATACGGCCTCATAGGCTTTCCAAAAGGGAACCACCTGGTCGTACAGGGTATCGTCCACATCAAATATGATCGCGCTCATGTTTTATCCTCTGTTCTGGCAAATTCCCGGACAAAAAGCCCGGGTCGTTTTCCCATTATACAGGAAAAATGACCCGGGGAAAAGCCCTATTTAACCCTGCGCCAAAATCCTTTTCTCCGTCCCGGCAGATCCCTTCCCCGATCCGTCTCTTACGCCGCGCAGGCCTGCTGGAACTCCCGCAGCTTCTCTCTGGCCTTCTGGCTTAAATGGCGGGGAACCTGAATCTCTATGGTCACATACTGATCCCCGTACAGGGAGCTGTCTCCCATGGACACAATTCCTTTGCCCTTTAGGCGTATCTTGCTTCCCGACTGGGTGCCCTCCCGGATCCTGCACATGACGTTTCCATAGAGGGTGGGCACCAGCACCTCCCCTCCCAGAACCGCCGTGGTAAAAGGAATTACCGCTGTGGTGTAGACGTCCAGGCCTTTTCTCTCAAAGCCGGGCTTGGGTTCCACCTGAACCTTCAGCAGCAGATCTCCCGGGGCTCCGCCGCCCTGGCCCGGTCCTCCCTTGCCTCTGAGGCGCACGCTCTTTCCCGTATCAATTCCCGCGGGAATGTGCACTTGCAGGGACTGCGCCCGGCCGTCAGCCCCCTGAAGGGTGACTCTCTTGTCGCAGCCGAAGGCCGCCTCCTCAAAGCTCACGGAGATCTCCGCCCTGAGGTCACGGCCCTTCCTATGGAAGCCGCCCCCAAAGCCGGAATCCCGAAAGCCCTCTCCCTCATAGTCAGTGCTCCGAAATCCGCTGCCGCCAAAGCCGCTTCTCTGATAACCGCTGCCGCCAAAGTCTCCCCGGCCAAACATACCGCCGAAAATATCTCCAAAGAAATCCTCCGGGCTGCCCTCGAAATGAAATTCCTGGAAACCGCCGTTCCCCCGGGGATCCGCTCCTCCGCCGAAGCCACCCTCCTGGAATGCCCCGTGGCCGAACTGGTCGTACAGCTTTCTCTTCTCCGGGTCGCTCAGCACGGCGTAGGCCTCGGTAATTTCCTTAAACTTCCGCTCCGCCTGGGCATCGCCGGAGTTAGTATCCGGGTGATACTTTTTCGCCAGCTTCCGGTATGCTCTCTTGATGGCGGCCTCATCCGCATCCCGTTGGATTCCTAAAACTTCATAGTAATCTCTTTTCTCTGCCAATTTGATCACCTCCATTTACGGTCTTACTGTCTTGCGTCTGCCCAGTCTTCCCCACAAAAACATCCCCGGGAGCACTCCCGGGGATGTGAAAAGAGGAACCTTATCCTTCAATGGTCACGTAACGCTTCTGGTCGACCTTCTTCTGCTCCTCCTTCTTCGGGATATCCAGCATCAGAATTCCATCCTCAAATTTCGCGTGAATGTCGTTCTCCGTGATGTCTTCTCCCACGTAGAAGCTCCGGCTCATGTTGCCCACATAGCGCTCGCGTCTGATGTACCTGCCCTCCTGATTCTTCTCGTCCTTGTCAAGTCCCTTGACTGCGCTGATGGTCAGATAACCATCCTTCAGCTCTGCCTTGACATCCTCTTTCTTGAAGCCCGGCAGGTCAATGGCGACCTCATAGCTGCCGTCCTTCTCCTTCACATCGGTCTTCATGATGTTATTCACATGCTTTCCGTACAGCTTCCGGTCAATATCCGGGAAGGAAAAATCCATCCAATCGTTAAATAAATCTTCTCCAAAAATTCTAGGCATCAACATAACTCATCTCTCCTTTTCCTGCTTCCTATGGTTAAGCACTTAGAAAATTTCCTTGTGTCGAGTTCCCTGAACTTGGTTCTGAGGATTTTCTTTTCCTCTTCCTTTGTTCTATCTGTACTATAGCACTTATTATTAGCACTGTCAAGAGGTGAGTGCTAATATTTTTTGATTTTTTTGCAAACCCTGTAAAATCAAGGGCTTGCAAGCATTTATCACTTTTGAAATTGTCGTTTTTTAAGGTTTGACACCAAATTGACACCAATTTTTTCTTTTCTGGTGTCAAAAGTTTACTGCTATTTTGTCCAGCCTTGCAATCTCATTTTCTATTCTTTCACTATCACCCAAGTGATTACTATGTTTTTTTCGCTCTTACTGTAAACATTATAATCCGTAATCTTTGCGAATATCGGCAAAGGCTTGCCGTGCGTCCTTTGTACGTCCAGCTTTCATATCCGCATATCCTTTCTCAAGTTCCGCATGGAATTGTTCCTCAGACAAAACGGCCATGTTAAGAGGCTTTTCAGTCGGGATTTTCACATCAAAAGGAAGTCCACGGCACATGATAATCTGCTTATAAAACAT
>DVHU01000081.1 GCA_018711815.1 Candidatus Egerieimonas intestinavium | reverse complement strand
GGAGCAGGCAATAGCACATACGAAGGATTTTTATTTTACTAACCCTCATATACCGTGGTATATGGCACAGCTTCTGCGGGGCCAGAGGGTAAATAATGAAGTGCTGCGCTATAATGCCCGGAAGGCGGGTTTTGACTTAAATAAGCATTATTTTTTATGGACATTTCAACGATTTGATCCCGGCGAAAATGCCATAGAAAGTCTTGTGCCTAATATTTCCTACACATTAAATACAAGCCTAGTCTATACTTATGCCAATCAGATTGTAGTGATTGACCAAAATCTTGAGCGCTATCGCGATCAATCCGTTTTAGGCAAGCTTCATTCATTTTTAACCCGAAATCATTTGCGATTCGGACAGAGTATGGTTTTTCCACATTTGGAAGATCTTCATACGGCGTTTATGCAGTCACAGATTGCTCTAGGTCAGCATTTGCATGATGAGGGGACGTTTTTTGTCGACAGCTATCCCGATTATATCGTTAAAGCCATCAGAGATCTTGAGGAGTCAGCGGGATTGGTTTACCCAACAATGAACTGCTTTTTCCGTATAAAGGAAGATTATCGGAGAGAACTTCTTGTTTGTCTGGAAAAATTTATTGCCTGCGGCCTGAATCTGTCGGCAACCGCCAAAGCATTATTTATTCATCGCCATACGGTGATTTATCGCGTGGAAAAAATCGAAGGTATTTTACAAGTGAAGCTGCAGGAGCTGTCTCAGAATGAACTGGAATTAATACGGCTCTCCTGCAGACTGATGCTGGCTGAGGAGTAGATGGGCAGCGGTTTGTGAGAGTCTATTGTGAAAAGTAACAAAAAATAAAAAATATCAGAAATTATGGATGAAAAACTGAAAAAAATTATCTTTGAAAAACTGGAAAAACATGCTTGCAATTTGAATTTCCCGGTGCTATACTATATAGCGAACTCTGTGCAGGAGGGGTTATTCTGCCCAAATGCAGGGAGCGTGTGCATAATAAACAGCCAAGTTTAAGAAAGGAGGATTCCAAAATGAAGGTAAGATCTTCTGTGAAACCGATCTGCGAGAAGTGCAAGGTTATCAAAAGAAAAGGAAGCATCCGGATCATCTGTGAGAATCCGAAGCACAAACAGAGACAGGGCTAAGTCTCAAAACTATTATTAAGCAAGCGGCTGCGGTAAGAAGAGGTTGTATCTGAACCGGTTCTTACTGTTTAAATATTGTCAGGGACGGATCACGTCAGTCCGTCCGGAGCAGAGAAATCCAGCGGCATCTACACGCGGGAGCGAAGAGAGGAAACGCGAGGGACAGTTGTAAGACTGTCGCGGAAGCGTTTGGCGGCTCATCGCCGTGCTCAAAAGCTCAGAACCGCAGGGGCTTCGCCTTGTGGGCTCAGAGAAAGAGAGCGGCTCATCGCCGTGCTCAAAAGTTCAAGGCCTGCGGCCTTTCGCTTTTGGGGCTTCGCCCTATACAATCAGTAATTCTTTCGGTTTTCGGTGTGCGAGCACCCCGAGCACCTCAAGAATTCCTGCTTGTGCACGGCTCTGCTGAAGATAATATTGCTTAATACCGGCTGGTTTCCCGAAGGGGACAGACGGAAAGGTCATGCGCAGCATGGCTGGAGGCTCACATACCGGCCTCCCAATTAGGAACAATATTAACAACTGCATTTCAGGTTGCGCACTACATTTCAGACGTGCCAAGGCACGGGCTGCGTGGATTTGAAAGGCAAACGTAGAAAATGGAGGAAACATTACATGGCTCGTATAGCTGGTGTAGACTTACCAAGAGAGAAACGCGTAGAAATCGGCCTGACCTATATCTATGGTATCGGCAGAGCAAGTGCTGACCGTATTCTGAAGGCAGCACAGGTTAATCCGGACACCCGTGTTCGTGATCTGACCGACGAGGAAGTAAAGAGAATCAGTGCAGTGATCGATGAGACCCAGACTGTAGAGGGTGATCTGAGAAGAGAGATCGCGCTGAACATCAAGCGTCTGCAGGAGATCGGATGCTACAGAGGAATCCGTCATCGTAAGAGCCTGCCGGTTCGTGGACAGAAGACCAAGACTAACGCCAGAACTCGTAAGGGTCCCAAGAGAACCGTCGCTAATAAGAAGAAATAAAGCAAAATTGCGCAGCGAAGCGGAGCAATTTTGCGCTGCTGCTTGACTCCTGTCAAGCAGATATCGAGATGTTGATTTTAAGCGAGTGTAACTGTTAAAAGAGAAAATAGGAAAGTGTAGGTTAGTTTTTAAAATGGCTAAAGTGACTAAGAAAACGACAAAGCGTCGTGTTAAGAAAAACGTTGAACGCGGACAGGCACACATTCAGTCTTCCTTCAATAACACTATCGTTACTCTGACGGATGCTGAGGGAAATGCTCTGAGCTGGGCAAGTGCCGGTGGTCTGGGATTTAAAGGTTCAAGGAAATCTACCCCTTATGCAGCACAGATGGCAGCTGAGACTGCTACCAAGGCAGCTCTGATCCACGGACTGAAGACTGTTGATGTATTTGTTAAGGGACCTGGTTCAGGAAGAGAGGCAGCAATCCGTGCACTGCAGGCTTGCGGTCTGGAAGTAACCAGCATCCGTGACGTAACTCCGGTGCCGCACAATGGTTGTCGCCCGCCGAAACGCAGAAGAGTCTAATAGGAGGTCTTTGAATCATGGCAGTTAATAGAGTACCTGTACTGAAAAGATGCCGTTCCCTGGGAATGGATCCGGTATATTTAGGAATTGACAAGAAATCCACCAGACAGCTGAAGAGAGCAAACCGCAAGATGTCCGAGTATGCTCTGCAGCTGAGAGAGAAGCAGAAAGCAAAATTCATCTACGGCGTTCTGGAGAAGCCCTTCCGTAACTACTACAAGAAGGCTGACAAGATGGCCGGACAGACCGGTGAGAACCTGATGAAGATGCTGGAGATGCGTCTGGACAACGTAATCTTCCGTCTGGGCTTCGCAAGAACCAGAAGAGAGGCAAGACAGATCGTTGACCACAAGCATGTGCTGGTAAACGGCAAGCAGGTGAATATTCCCTCCTACCTGGTAAGCGCTGGGGATACCATCGAGATTAAAGAGAAATGCAAGTCCATGCAGAGATATAAGGACATTCTGGAGGTAACCGGCGGACGTCTGGTTCCGGAGTGGCTGGATGTAGATCAGGAGAACCTGAAAGGTTCCGTTAAGGAAGCTCCGGCTAGAGAAGTGATCGATGTACCGGTAAACGAGATGCTGATCGTCGAGCTGTACTCCAAATAATAGCTGAGTATTTGTATTGCTCCTGTGAAAAGGGCGCTGCCGTGAGCGGCTCCCTTTCGCAGATGGAGTTCGTAAGACACCCTTCAAACAATTAACCCATTAATAAGGAGGGCTTTCGCGTGTTTGATTTTAACAAACCGAAAATTGAAATTACGGAGATTTCCGAAGACAAGAAGTATGGCCGTTTTGTGGTAGAGCCTCTGGAGAGAGGCTATGGTACTACTCTGGGCAACTCCCTGAGAAGAATCATGCTTTCCTCTCTGCCGGGCGCAGCCGTAAGCCAGGTGAAGATCGATGGGGTTCTTCATGAGTTCAGCTCCATTCCCGGAGTGAAGGAAGACGTGACCGAGATCATCATGAACCTGAAAAATCTGGCCATCAAGAATTCCAGTGAGGGCAACGAGCCGAAGATTGCGTACATCGAATTTGAAGGCGAGGGCGTAGTCCGCGCTTCTGATATTCAGGTAGATCAGGACATCGAGATTATGAATCCCGATCAGATCATCGCCACCTTAAACGGCGGTGCAGACAGCAAGCTGTATATGGAGCTGACCATCACCAAGGGTCGGGGCTATATCAGCGCTGACAAGGGCAAGACAGAGGATATGCCTATCGGCGTTATCGCTGTGGATGCCATTTATACTCCTGTAGAGCGGGTGAATCTGACTGTGGAGAATACCCGTGTAGGTCAGATCACAGACTATGATAAGCTGACGCTGGATGTATACACCAAGGGGACTTTAGACCCCGATGAGGCAGTCAGCCTGGCTGCCAAGGTATTGAGCGAGCATCTGAAGCTGTTCATCGATCTCTCTGAGAACGCGAAGACAGCAGAGGTTATGATTGAGAAAGAGGACAACGAGAAGGAAAAGGTTCTGGAGATGAACATCGACGAGCTGGAGCTCTCTGTCCGTTCTTACAACTGCCTGAAGAGAGCTGGAATCAATACAGTAGAGGAGCTGTGCAACCGTACTTCCGAGGATATGATGAAGGTCCGCAACCTGGGCCGCAAGTCCCTGGAAGAGGTGCTGGCGAAGCTCAAGGAGCTGGGACTTCAGCTGAATCCCGGCGACGAGCAGTAAAATTTGAGGTAAAAAAGCACTCCGGCAGTAAGACCGAAGAAGCATGCCGGGCGTGTTCCACAAATGGAGGGAAAGAATCATGGCAGGATATAGAAAACTGAGCAGAACTGCTGCACAGAGAAAAGCATTACTGAGAAACCAGGTGACCAATCTGCTGTACCACGGCAAGATCGTTACCACCGAGGCAAAGGCAAAGGAGATCCGCAAGATCGCTGAGGGCCTGATTGCCCTGGCAGTGAGAGAGAAGGACAACTTCGAGAACGTTACCGTAACCGCTAAGGTTGCCCGCAAGGATGCTGAGGGCAAGCGCGTGAAGGAAGTTAAGGACGGAAAGAAAGTTACCGTTTACGATGAGGTACAGAAGGAGATCAAGAAGGATCAGCCGTCCAGACTGCACGCAAGACGCCAGATGATGAAGGTGTTCTACCCGGTTACCGCTGTTCCTACCCAGAACAAGGGTAAGAAGAAGAATACCAAGAGCGTAGATATGGTTGACAAGATGTTCAACGAGATCGCTCCCAAGTATGCAAACCGCAACGGTGGATATACCCGTATCGTGAAGATCGGACCCCGTAAGGGAGACGCAGCCATGGAGGTTATCATCGAGCTGGTGTAAGATAAAAAATAAGGAAATGTTCCAAGGGCAGAAGCCTTTGGAACATTTTTTGTTCTCTAGGAAATTTACCCTCTCTTTACAAGGACACACACGCGCTTGTAAAGAAAGGGTAACATTTTTTGTTCGCCGCAGTTGGTAGAACTTTGTGAAATTCCGGGTAGAATAGATTTAGGAGGTATGAAAAATATGAAAATGCAGAAAAGTAATATTTCACGGAATTTGTCAACCCTGCGGCAGTTTCACAAATACTCACAGGAAGATGTGGCAGCGCGAATCGGTGTTTCCCGTCAAGCGGTGGCAAGATGGGAAACGGGTGAGTCGATGCCTGATATTTTGAACTGTGATGCGCTGGCACGGCTCTATGATGTGGAGCTGGACGACCTAATCCATTACGATCAGCAGCAGAAGGGCAAAGGCATACCGCCCAAGGGCAAGCACATATTTGGAACTGTTCGCGTGGGTGAACGCGGTCAGATTATACTTCCCAAGCAGGCCAGAGATGTATTCAACATTAAGCCGGGGGATTTGCTGGTTGTCTTGGGTGATGAATCCTTAGAGCATCCGGGCATTGCCATGATGAAAGAAGAGTACTTTCTGGGCATAGCGCAATTATTCAAAACTGCTCTGCATATGGCGGATGTCCCTGACAGAAAGGAGAAAGAGTAATGGAAGCGGTATTGAGTGTCCAGAACATCACCAAACATTACCCCGGATTTGCTTTGGAAAATATCAGCTTTTCTCTTGCCCCTAAACGCATCATGGGTTTGATAGGCAAAAACGGGGCCGGAAAAAGCACAACCTTGAAATCCATTCTGAATATGGTGTCGCCGGAAAAGGGAAGTGTCGCCATGTTCCAGAAGAATTTCTACCAACATGAAAAAGAGTGCAAGCAGCGCATAGGCGTTGTGTTTGGCGGAATTGATTTTTATCCGCTGAAGAAACTCTCCGCCATTACGGCCGTTACCCGAAAATTTTACACCAACTGGGATCAGGTTCAATATCAAAAGTATGTCAAACGCTTTGCCCTGGAAGAAGACAAAAAATTCAAAGAACTGTCAAACGGGATGAAAGTAAAGTATCTGCTTGCGCTGGCCTTATCCCATCATGCCGAGCTGCTGATTTTAGATGAACCGACCTCCGGGCTAGATCCGGTATCCCGTGAAGAACTGCTTCATATTTTCCGGCAAATCGTAAAAACGGAAAACTGTTCCATTCTATTTTCCACACATATTACTTCCGATTTGGATCGCTGTACGGATGATATTACCTATATGCAAAAGGGGAGGGTACTGCAAAGTGCGGATAGGGACACATTTTTGCGCTCCTTTGCGCATTTGAAAACCCCGCAGGACACAGGGCCGCTCACGCTGGAAGAAATAATGCTACGCACAGAAAGGAGTGCATGGGATGACGACATTATTGTATAAAGAATTGAGGCTGGCAGTCCATCCGAGTTCGCTTGTATTTTCCTTTTTGGGCTGCCTTGTCCTTGTACCGGCTTATCCTTACAGCGCAATCTTTATGTTTGGCTGTTTAGCGACTTACACCACTTTTTCAAATTCACGGGAGGTCAATGATGCCTGGTATACGGCAATTTTGCCCGTGACAAAGGGCGAAAGTGTCCTGGCAAAATGTCTGCTTATTACTGGCTTTCAACTGTTCCAGCTATTGTTCTCTGTACCTTTTGCGTTTTTGCGAAATACCCTGAATATTGCAAATAATCCAGTGGGCTTAGATGCCACGGCTGCATGGTACGGTTTTGGGCTTATTTTGTATGCGGTCTTCGATTTGCTGTTTTTGACAAGTTTTTATAAAAACGGTTACCAGGCAGGGAAATCCTTTATTCTTGGGGCGATTCCCATGGCATTGCTGATGGTTGCCATAGAAGCTGCTGCCTATATCCCGGCATTTTCTTGGATGGATAGCTGCAAACCAGAGGATTTGATTAAGCAGATGCCGATTTTAGCGATAGGTCTTGTTTGCTATGGAGTGATTGGTACACTGGCATATCGGACTGCGGCAAAACGTTTTGAAAAAGTTGATCTGTAAAATAAGGTTACCTGCTCGATGGTTTGCCCATGATTTGGGAGAGCGCCCATGGCGTTTTGGGGCCCTGAGAGGGCCCCTAGATCCAGCCCCCGTCCATGGTGATTACCTGGCCGGTGAGGTAGGGGTGGTGGACCGCCAGGTCATAGAGGAGGGCTGCGGCCTCCCGGGGAGTGCCGAAGCGGCCGGCGGGGATCTCCTCAGTGAGAGATTCCTTTTCCTCCGGAGCCAGGAATTCGTTCATGGAGGTCTCTATGGCGCCGAAGGCGGCGGCGTTGACCCGGATGCCGCTGGGGGCCAGCTCCTTGGCCAGGGCTCTGGTCAGGCCGTTGACCCCGGACTTGGCCGCGGAGTAGGCGGCCTCGCAGGAGGCGCCCACGTTTCCCCAGACGGAGGAGACATTGACGATGGAGCCGGATTTTTGCGGGAGCATCAGGGGGATGGCCGCCCGGCAGGTGAGAAACACAGAAGTCAGATCCGTGCGGAGCATGGTATCCCACTGCTCTAAGGTCATATCCTGCAGAAGGCCTATGTGGGAGATTCCCGCGTTGTTGATCAGCACGTCCAGACGGCCGTACTGTTCCCGGATTTCTGCAAATATCCGGTTCACGGAAGCTTCACAGCCCAGATCCTCGCAGTAGCCCCGGCAGGGAATAGAATATTCGTCAGAAAGCGCCGCCAGCAGCTCATCCAGCTGCCGGCGTTTTTTGTGGCAGACCAGGAAAAGGGCATAGCCCTGGCTGGCAAAGAGCCGGGCCGTCTCCCGACCGATGCCCCGGGAGGCCCCGGTGATCAGCGCAACCTTTGTTCTCGTGTTCATAGACCGTTCACTCCTTCTCTTTATGGGGCTGCCGCAATCAGCGAAAACAGCGAATAGTGAGCCCCATCTCTGTACAGAGAGGGTAGCACAAATTTCCGGAAAATACAAGGAGAGCATTTCCGGAAAATACAAGGAGAGCATTGTACTTGCAGAAAGAGGGGGAACGTAGTAAAATAGTACCCAGCAGAAAAATCGGATGCCCGAGGGGAACCGGACTGCCCCGGAGGCAGGGACGGCAGGGCGACGGCTGAGATACAAAAGACTGCGGAAGGGAGAGAGCCTATGGAAAAGAAAATGCTCTTCGTCTTCAACCCGCGTTCGGGGAAGGGGCAGATAAAGACAAAGCTTCTGGAGATCATTGATATATTTGTCAAGGGGGGCTATGAGGTGCTGGTGCACCCCACCCAGGGGCCCCAGGACGGCTATCAAAAGGTGAAGAAGCTGGCGCCGGAGGTGGATCTGGTGGTCTGCAGCGGCGGCGATGGCACTCTGGATGAGGTGGTTACTGCTCTGATGGAGCTGGAGAAGGAGATACCCCTGGGCTATATTCCCGCGGGAAGCACCAATGATTTCGCCAACAGCCTGGAGATTCCCAGAGATATGGCCAAGGCGGCCAGAGCTATCGTGGAGGGGAAATGCTACTCCTGCGATGTGGGATCCTTCAATGACGACACCTTTGTCTATGTGGCGGCCTTTGGGATGTTCACCGACGTCTCCTATCAGACGGACCAGAATCTAAAGAATCTCCTGGGCCATGTGGCCTACGTGCTGGAGGGGGCCAAGCGGATCTTTGACGTGAAAACCTACCGAGTGAAGGCCACATCCAACGGGGAGACCTTGGAGGGCGATTATATATACGGGATGGTCAGCAATTCCCGATCCGTGGGAGGATTTAAAAATCTGACCGCCAAGCGGGACGTGCAGATGGACGACGGCCTTCTGGAGGTGACGCTGATTAAACGGCCCAAGAATCCTCTGGAGCTCAATGAGATTCTTATGGCTCTGGTGACCAGGATTGACAATACGGATCTAATCGAATCCTTCAAGACAGACAGGATCCTGCTGGAATCAGAGGAGGAGATTCCCTGGACTCTGGACGGAGAGTTTGGCGGAAATCATAAGCTTGCCCAGATTGAGGCCAGAAAACATGCGATGAAAATCTTCCTCAATATCGGTGAGGAGCAGGCAGCGGAAGAAAAGACGGAACAGTAAGTCAAGAGCTGATGGGAGGCTCTCTCGCAGGCGGAGTATTTGGAATACAGCGGCGAGAGAGCTTTTTATCTGGATATAGGGGAAGGATATGTATAAGATATTATTTGTGGACGACGAGGAAGCAGTGCGCAAGAGTATTATCAAGTGGGTGGACTGGCAGGCCCTGGGTTTTACCCTGGCAGGCGACGCGGAGAACGGCCAGGAGGCCCTGGAGAAGGTGGCGGCTCTGGAGCCGGATGTGATTATCACCGATATTCAGATGCCCTACATGGACGGCCTTCAGCTGGCGGAGGAAGTGCGCCGGGAGTACCCGGAGAAGCGGGTTATCCTGTTCTCCGGGTATGACGAGTTCGAGTATGCCAAGCAGGCGATTAAGCTGGGGGTGACCGAGTATATTCTCAAACCGGTGAATATCCAGGAGCTGACGGAGCTTTTAAAAAATCTCCGGGAATCTATGGATAAGAGGCTGGAGGAGAAGCGGGATGTGGAAATACTCCGGGAGAGCTATCGGAGGGCTTATCCGGTGCTGCGGGAGAAGTTTACCAATGACTGGGTGGACGGCCGCATCCCGGCCCCGGAGATTCCCCGGCTGCTGAATCAGTATCTGCCGCAGTTTTTGGAGGCGGACTGCTGGATGGCAGGAATTATTTACATCGACCGGGAGAAAGGCCGGGAGCAGGAGAGCGCCAGAATCTGGGAGCAGGGTCTGGCGGCCGTCTCCGTGGCAAAAATATTCCGGGAACATCTGGAGGGGCATTTTATTCACCATCTATTCGGCAATCAGAAGGAGCTGGGGCTCCTTTGCGCCCTGGAGAAGGGTCAGGAGGTCAACGATCTTTTGCACCTGCTGAACCAGGCCGGAAAGGAATGCGGACAGGTATTCGCCCTGGATATTGTGGCGGGCCTGGGCGGAGTCAAGAAGAAGCCGGAAGACATGGCGGAGTCCTGCCGGGAGGCCCGGGAAGCCCTGGAGTACCGAACCTTGTTTAAGGAGGATCGGGTTATCTATATCAGGGATGTGGAACCCCAGAAAAGACAGGTGCTGACTCTGGACAGCCAGGAGGAGGCAGAGCTGTTCCACGCGCTGAAGTTCGGCAGCCGGGAGGAGATTCAGCAGCAGGTGGAAAAGCTGGTGGGCAAGATGGGGGAGGCCAAGGTCTACTGGAGGCAGTCCCAGAGCTACAGCGTCACCATTTTAAATACCCTTATGCGGCTGGTGTGGCGGTATGAGCTGGATGAGAAGGAGCTTTTCGCGGTGGGAGAGGACTTTTATGGAGAGCTGCTGGGGATTCGCACCAAGCAGGGACTGGAGGAGTATTTTGCCAAGCTCTGCCACAAGATCAACGGGGAGCTGGTGAAGCAGCGGGAGGGGGCCTGCAACTCCCTGATCCGGGAAGCCCAGCAGTATATAGAAGCCAACTACTACCGGCCGGACCTATCCGTGGAGGTGCTCTGCCAGGAGTTTCATCTGAGTCCCTCCTATTTTTCCATGATGTTTAAGAAGGAGACTGGAAAAAATTACAGCACCTATCTGACGGAGGTGCGGATGAAGAAGGCGGTGGAGCTTTTAAACACCACCGATGACAAGACTTATATTATTGCGGCGAAGGTGGGCTACACGGAGCCCAATTATTTCAGCTACGTATTTAAGCGCCAGTTTGGGGTGTCCCCCAGCAAGTATCACAAAGGGAAACAGTAGATGGGAAAAACATTACTTGCCAAGTGGCAGAAATTTTATGCGCGGCTGCGGCTGCGCAGCGTGATTTGGCTGGCTTTCAGCATCACAGCCCTGGCGGGGGTGGTGCTGATGGGCGCCTCTTTTTATTCCCGGTTCACCGGGAGGCTGGATACGGTGTCGGCGGAGCAGAGCCAGGCTTTGCTGGAGCAGGTGAGCCACACGCTCACCGCCAGCCTGAGAAATATGATGAAAATATCGGACACTCTCTGCTACTCGGTGGTGAAGGGCAAGGATATCCAGGAGGAGAGCTTTCAGGAAAGCTTCCGGCTGCTCTACGACAGCAACAAAAACGATATAGAAAATATTGTGCTCTTTGGAAAAGATGGTGAAGTTCTGGCCCAGACCCCGGCGGCCACCCTGAAGGAGGGGGTGGAGGTCACCGGGGAGGAGTGGTTTCAGAAGGCTTTGGAGAAGCCGGAAAATATGCACTTTTCCAAGCCCCACGTGCAGAGGCTCTTCGTGCACCGGAACCACTCTTATTCTTGGGTGATTTCTCTGACCCAGGCGGTACAGATCACCAGGGGAGGACAGCAGGAGGACGGGGTGCTGCTGCTGGATATCCCCTATGAGGCTGTGGCCCAGATGATCTCCACGGCGTCTCTGGGGAAGGGCTCCTACATCTATCTGATGGACAGCCAGGGGGGGCTTGTCTATCATCCCAACCATCAGCTGATCCTGGATGGCCTCTATCAGGAGAACAACCAGCAGGCGGCGGAGTACCGGGACGGCGTGTACACAGGCAGCTTTCAGGGGGAGAAGCGGATGCTGACGGTGAAAACCATCGGCTATACCGGATGGCGGCTGGTGAGCGTCACCGAGGGGGAGAATATCTCCCTGCTTTCCCTGAAAGGATTTCTTTCCCTGCTGGCCATCGCCTTACTTTTTATCATCGCCATGGGGATGATAAACGCCTTTATCTCTGAGAAGGCCACGGAGCCCATCAGCAGCATGGAGCTGGCCTTAAAGGAGATCGAGAGCGGAAATTTTGACGCGGTGATCCCGGAGAAGGGCTGCTATGAGCTGCGGCATCTGGGCAGATCCCTGCGCAACATGACCGTGGAGATCCACAGGCTCATGGAGCAGGAGGAGCGGGAGCATGAGATTCAAAGGAAAAATGAGCTGAATACCCTCCAGTCCCAGATCAATCCCCATTTTCTCTACAACTCTCTGGATATTGTCATCTGGATGGTGCAGAACGAGGAGAAAGAGGAGGCGGTACAGGCGCTGACGGCCCTGGCTCGGTTCTTCCGCATCGGTTTGTCGGGAGGAAGAAATATCATTTCTGTACGGGAGGAGCTGGAGCACGTGAAAAGCTACCTGACGATACAGAAAATGCGCCACAAGAACCGGTTTCAGTACCATTTTCAGGTGGATAAGCCGGCTGAGGAGATGGCTACTTTGAAGCTGATTCTCCAGCCGCTGGTGGAGAACGCCATCGCCTACGGCGTTCAGTACCAGGACGACGGGGACGGGGAAATCTGGGTGCGAGCCTATCTGGAGGGGGAGGATTTAATCCTGCAGGTGGAGGACAACGGCCTGGGGATTCCTCCGGACCGGCTTGAGGCCCTGCGCCGGGGAGAGATTCTTCCCTCCCGGAAGGGCTCGGGCATCGGGGTGAAGAATGTCAACGAGAGAATTTCCCTGTATTTCGGGCCCGAATACGGGCTGCAGATTGACACGGAACTGGATGAGGGGACGGTGGTTACGCTCCGGCAGCCGGCCCGGAAATATGAGGGGTGACGGATGAAGAAGCACAGAGAGAGAATATGGATTCTGGCGGGGCTGATCCTGGTGGGGATCCTTTTTCTGCTGTCCTCCACGGATTTGATTTTGAAGGAAGAACAGCGGGAGATCTACACCGTGGCGGTGATTCTGCCGGAGGACGGCGACGCCCTGGCCAATTACCGCAGGGGGATCGACCAGGCGGCCAGCATGGAAAATGTGGATATTTACTATGAGACCGTCTACAAGACCAAGGCCGGATACGACTATGAGGCGGCTGCCCTGCAGACGGCGGAGGACAATCCGGAGGCGGTGATCCTGCTGGGAGCGGATGGCGGCCGGGAGGGCTGGCTGGATAGGGCAGGCCGGAATATCCCGGTGGTTTCCCTGGGCGGCGTCCAGGCCTACGGCCAGAACAGCTGCCGGATCACGGCCGATTACCGGAATCAGGGGGAGCTTCTGGCACAGAGCATACTGGAGGACAGCCAGCCAGGGGAGCGGGTGATCATCTACTCCCGGAAATGGAATGAGGAGGGAGTCCTGGAGTGCGCCGAGGGGCTGGAGAGCGTCCTGAAAATTCAGGGGAGAGAGACCCTGCGGGTGGCTGATCCGGGAATGGTTCAGGGGGATAAGGCGGCGGTGCTGGACGTGGAGGCCATGAGCGGTCTGCTGCAGCAGGAGGACGCCGCCGAGCGGCAGCTCTACGGGGTAGGCTATACCAGCGAGGCTGTGGACGCCATGACAGAGGGGCGTATTCAGGCCCTGGTTCTGGCCAACGAGTACGATATGGGGTATCTGGCGGTAAAGAGCGCGGTGCAGATGATCGACGGGAAGGCCCGGCGCCCGGTGCAGAAGCTGGAGAGCATTCGGGTGCGGCCCCAGGACGTGTACGGCCAGTATGAGGCGGTTTTATTTCCCATCAGTTAGGGAGCCGAGAGAGGGAAGGACAAGAGCATGAACGGGAAGAGAGCAGGAGTGATTTGCCTGGGGACTGCGCTTATCTGCGGGGGCGGTCTGTGGCTGAGCGCAAGAGACTTTAACGGGCAGGAGAGCGCGGGGAAGCTTAAGGTGGGGGTCACCATATATCGGGATGACGATACCTACATTAACTCCATCATCACAGAGATGGAAAAGATATTTCGGGAGGAGTTTTTTCAGGAAATCTCCCTGAATGTGGTCTCCGCCAGAAATAGCCAGACGGAGCAGAACGACCAGGTGGAGCGGTTCATCTCCCTGGGTTACGATGTGATCTGCGTCAACGCGGTGGACAGGACGGATGTGAGCCGGATGGTGGATCTGGCCATGGAGGCGGATGTCCCTCTGGTCTTTTTCAACCGGGAGCCGGTGGACGACGATCTGTACCGCTGGGAGAATATTTACTACGTGGGCTCCGACGCCCAGGAATCCGCCAGGCTCCAGGGACAGATTATCGCCCGGGCCTGGGAGGAGGAGCGGGAGAAAATGGATCTCAATGGAGACGGCGTTCTGTCCTACGCCATGCTGGAGGGAGAGCGGGGCCATCAGGACGCGGTGATACGGACAGAGTGGTCCGTCAGAAGCTTAAAGGAGGCGGGAGTGCCCTGCAGCCAGGTGACGGGCGGTGTGGCCGACTGGGAGAGGGATCAGGCGGCGGCCCTGACGGAGCAGTGGCTGGAGGAGTACCCGGATCAGATCGAGCTTTTCATCTGCAACAACGACGACATGGCCCTGGGCGCCCTGGATACCCTGGAGAAGCTGGGACGCGGCGACGTCAGCGTGGTGGGCATCGACGGGGTGCAGGAAGGGCTGGAAAAGGTGGAGAGCGGGGAGATGCTGGGAACAGTCAGCACAGACAGAGAGCTCTACGGCAGGAGCCTGCTGGAGATATCCCTGGCCTTGGCCCGGGAAGAGAAGCTGCCGGGGGATCTGGCCCCGGAGGGAAAGGATATCTGGATTCCCTGGGAAATACGCAGCGGAATCCGGCAGGAGGAATGATAAGAAAAGCGGGAAGTTGGCTGAAATAAACGATGAAAGCGGGGCACTTTCGCCCAAAAAACTGTCGAAAATAATAAAAAAGGCGGGAATCAGCTCGGTGTTTTTGGCAGATATAACCATTAAAAATCATAATAATTTCAATGAAAAGCAAAAAATATTCTATGGTTTTTTGAAAGGAAATCAGTTATAGTATCCCTATCAACAGACGGCGCAGACGGATAAGCGCCGTAGGAAGGGAGAAAAAGTTATGAAGAAAAAGTTGGCTTTATTGGCAATGGCAGCAGTTCTTGGTCTCTCTGTGACCGCATGCGGCTCTGATGACGCTAAGGACGACAGTGCAGACAAGGGAGCAGCAGACAGCGGCGACGCAGCTGGGGACAGCGCTTCCGGAGAGGTGGCTAACAAGGACAAGCCGCTGGTATGGTTCAACCGTCAGCCCTCCAACAGCACCACCGGTGAGCTGGACATGACCGCCCTGAATTTCAATGAGAATACATATTATGTAGGATTCGACGCTACTCAGGGTGGCGATGCTCAGGGCGAGATGGTTAAGGACTACATCGAGGCGAATATCGACAAGATCGACCGCAACGGTGACGGCGTAATCGGCTACGTTCTGGCTATCGGCGATATCGGACATAACGATTCCATCGCACGTACCAGAGGTGTCCGCAACGCTCTGGGTACAGCGGTTGAGAAGGATGGAAAGACCAACAGTGATCCCATCGGTACCAACACCGACGGCTCCGCTTCCGCAGTACAGGACGCTACCCTGGAGATCGGCGGAAAGACCTACACCATTCGTGAGCTGGCTTCGCAGGAGATGAAGAACTCCGCAGGAGCTACCTGGGATGCTGCTACCGCAGGAAATGCAATCGGAACCTGGGCTTCCTCCTTTGGAGATCAGATCGACGTGGTTGTTTCCAATAATGACGGTATGGGAATGTCCATGTTCAACGCTTGGTCCAAGGACAATGAAGTGCCCACCTTCGGATACGATGCCAACAGCGACGCTGTAGCCGCTATCGCTGAGGGATACGGCGGAACCATCAGCCAGCATGCAGACGTACAGGCTTACCTGACCCTGCGTATCCTGCGCAACGCTCTGGACGGCGTGGATATCAACACTGGTATCTCCACCGCAGACGAGGCCGGCAATGTGCTGAGCGAGGATGTGTACACCTACAATGAGGAGCAACGTTCCTACTACGCAATGAACGTTCCTGTTACCGCTGAGAACTATGAGAGCTTCATGGATTCCACCGAGATCTATGCAGACGTAGCAAACCAGCTGGATGAGAGCACCTCTCCTTCCAAGAAGGTATGGCTGGATATCTACAACGCAGCAGATAACTTCCTGAGCTCCACTTATCAGCCGCTGCTTCAGAAGTACGATGATTTGCTGAACCTGGAAGTTGAGTACATCGGCGGCGACGGACAGACTGAGTCCAACATCACCAACCGTCTCGGAAATCCCGGACAGTATGATGCATTCGCCATCAACATGGTTAAGACAGACAACGCAGCTTCTTACACCTCTCTGCTGAGTCAGTAATATTGATGAATTAAGGTTGGAAGGCTTTTAGGGAGAAGAAATTCTCCCTAAAAGCTTATCATAGTATACGGATACAGGAGTAGGAACATGGCAGATAAGAAAGATAATATTGTCTTATCGATACGCGGAATGAGTAAGTCCTTCGGCCGGAACCGGGTTTTGGATCACATTAACCTGGACCTGAAGCGGGGAACGGTTATGGGACTTATGGGGGAGAATGGCGCCGGTAAGTCAACGATGATGAAATGTCTTTTCGGTACATATCAAAAAGACGAGGGAAGTATCTTCCTGGATGGGAAAGAAGTAAGCTTTTCCGGACCTAAGGACGCTCTTGAGAACGGTATTGCAATGGTTCATCAGGAGCTGAATCAGTGTCTGGAGAGAAATGTAATTGACAATTTATTCCTTGGCCGCTATCCGGTAAATTCCATGGGCGTGGTGGACGAGGGGCGGATGAAGAAGGAAGCCTCCGAGCTTTTCCGTAAGCTGGGAATGACCGTCAACCTCACGCAGCCCATGCGGAATATGTCTGTATCCCAGAGGCAGATGTGCGAGATCGCCAAGGCAATTTCTTATAATTCTAAGGTAATCGTTCTGGACGAGCCCACCTCCTCCCTGACGGTTCAGGAGGTAGATAAGCTCTTCGAGATGATGAGAATGCTGAAGGAGCAGGGCATCGCCCTGATCTATATTTCTCACAAGATGGACGAGATTTTTGAAATTTGTGACGAAATTTCTGTGCTCCGGGATGGAAATCTGGTTATGACCAAGGACGCCAAGGACACCGACATGAACGAGCTGATTGCGGCCATGGTTGGGCGTTCTTTAGAGAACCGGTTCCCGCCGGTGGACAACACTCCCAAGGATGTGATCCTGTCCATTCAGCACCTGTCCACGAAGTTTGAGCCCCATCTGCAGGATATCACTTTTGATGTGCGGGAGGGCGAGATCTTCGGTCTGTATGGCCTGGTGGGCGCGGGACGTACGGAGCTTCTGGAAACCATCTTTGGTGTCCGCACCAGGGCGGCGGGGCGCGTTTACTTCAACAAGCGCCTGATGAACTTTGCCAACGCCCGGGAGGCTATGGAGCATGGCTTTGCCATGATCACCGAGGAGCGTAAGGCCAACGGACTGTTCCTGAAAGGGGATCTTACCTTTAACACCACCATTGCCAACCTGGATCAGTACAAGTCGGGACTGGCGCTCTCTGACTCCAAGATGGTAAAGGCTACCGCCAAGGAAATTAAGGTGATGCACACCAAATGTCTGGGACCGGAGGACATGATCTCCAGCCTCTCCGGAGGAAATCAGCAGAAGGTGATCTTCGGAAAATGGCTGGAGCGGCAGCCGCAGGTATTTATGATGGATGAGCCTACGAGAGGAATCGACGTGGGTGCGAAATACGAGATTTACGAGTTGATTATCCAGATGGCGAAACAGGGAAAGACAATCATCGTAGTTTCCTCTGAGATGCCGGAGATTCTCGGAATCACTAACCGCATCGGCGTTATGTCCAACGGACATCTTTCTGGAATTGTTAATACCAAGGAAACAAATCAGGAAGAGCTGTTAAGGCTCAGTGCAAAATACTTATAATGAGGGAGTGTGACGGATATGGCTAATGGAAAAATTCTCACGGCTGAACAGGAGCTGAAGCTTCGCCAGCCCATTGACGATTATGTCGGTAAAATTCAGGAGCAGATTGACAGCCTCCGGGTAGACGGCACAGATAAAATCGTATCCCTTCAGAACCGCATGGACGGTATTAAAAGGGATCGGAACTACACCAAGGCTGAGAAGGATCAGGTGATTGCCGAGCTGCGCGGCCAGATGGAAAAGGCCAAGGCTGTGGAGGCACAGAACAAGGATCAGGTTTCCAAGCTGATCGCAGACGCGGAAGCTTACCTGAAGGAGCATTTTGACAAGGATTACTATCAGATGGTGGCAGCCAGCTGCGAGCAGGAGAAGGTAGCCGCCAAGGATAAATATCAGAAGAAGATCGCCGAGCTGGAAAAAGAGCATCAGGCTAACCTGTCCAAGCTCTCCGACCATCAGGAAATCAAGGATGAGAACTACGTTTACAAGAACCGCAAGTTCGACGCTAAGCTGGAGCTGGATAAGGATTTCCAGCAGATCAAGGACAGACGCCATGCGGCCTTCACCCACAAATACCATCTGATTGACCTGCTGCGCATGTCAAAGTTCAGCTTTGGCGAGAAGCAGGCGCAGAAGTGGGAGAACTATAAATACACCTTCAACCGCCGGTCCTTCCTGCTGAAGAACGGACTGTACATCGCTATCATCCTGGTGTTCATCGCCCTGTGTATCGTCACTCCGGTGGTGAAGGGAACCCCGCTGTTGACCTACAACAACGTGCTGAACATTCTGCAGCAGGCGTCTCCCAGAATGTTCCTGGCCCTGGGTGTTGCGGGACTGATCCTTCTGACCGGTACCGACCTTTCCATCGGACGTATGGTTGGTATGGGTATGACCACGGCCACCATCATCATGCACCAGGGAATCAACACCGGCGCGGTGTTCGGCCATGTATTTGACTTTACCGGGCTGCCCAGCGGCGCGAAGGTACTCTTCGCCCTGGTAATGTGTATTATCCTGTGTACCTGCTTTACTTCCATCGCAGGATTCTTCACCGCCAAGTTTAAGATGCATCCCTTCATCTCTACCATGGCGAACATGCTGATGATCTTTGGTCTCGTTACCTACGCCACCAAGGGCGTGTCCTTCGGTGCCATCGAGCCGACGATCCCCAGCATGATTATCCCCAAGGTAAATGGTTTCCCGACCATTATTCTCTGGGCAGTGGCAGCAGTTGCCATCGTATGGTTTATCTGGAATAAGACCACCTTCGGCAAGAACCTGTACGCCGTGGGCGGCAACCCGGAGGCGGCAGCCGTTTCCGGTATCTCCGTATTCAAGGTAACCATCGGAGCCTTCATCCTGGCCGGTATTCTCTACGGCTTTGGCTCCTGGCTGGAGTGTGCGAGAATGGTTGGTTCCGGTTCTGCCGCTTATGGACAGGGCTGGGAGACAGACGCCATCGCAGCCTGTGTGGTTGGCGGCGTGTCCTTTACCGGTGGTATCGGTAAGATTTCCGGCGTGGTAGTGGGCGTTATGATTTTCACCGCCCTTACCTACTCCCTTACCATCCTGGGTATCGACACAAACCTGCAGTTCGTGTTCTCTGGTATCATCATCCTGGTAGCAGTAACACTTGACTGTCTGAAATATGTTCAGAAGAAGTAAACAATAGAGGGCAACGGGGGGCTGTCGCAGTTAACGAGTATCCCACTTTACTGGGATATGGAAGTAATGCGGCAGCCCCCTTTTCAATATTAGAGGGAGAGCAGCATGGATACATACACCGTTCTTTTAGTGGATGATGAGGAAGAAGTGATCCAGATCATCATGAAAAAAATTAACTGGGAGGAAATGGGCTTCTCTGTCATCGGCTACGCCAACAACGGGGTGAAAGCCTTGGAGATGGTGGAGGAATTCCAGCCGGATGTGGTGATGACCGACATCAAGATGCCTTATATGGACGGACTGGAGCTGTCCTACCGTATCAAGACAGAGTATCCGGGGACAAAGATCCTGCTCTTTACCGGCTTTGACACCTTTGAGTACGCCAAGGAGGCGGTGCATCTGGAGATCGAGGAGTATATCTTAAAGCCGGTGAACGCCCTGGAGCTGACCCGGGTTTTTGAGAAGCTTAAGGGGAAGCTGGACGCGGAGATCAGCGAGAAGCGGAATGTGGAGACCCTGCAGAACTATTATCTGGAATCTCTGCCCCTTCTGCAGGCGAATTTCTATACCACCCTCATTGAGGGACGAATTCGCCAGGAAGAGCTTTCCAAATATCTCTGCGACTATCAGATTTCCTTTGAGGGGCCCTGCTTTTGCTGTCTGGTGGTGCACACCTCCGCCAGTCAGGGGGCGGGCAATATGAACCCCCTGCTTTTGTCCACGGCCGTGCAGAAGCAGGCCCAGGAGCTGTTGGGGGAACCCTGGAAGGCTAAAAGCTTTTCCTATCTGGGCAACACGGTTCTCATTGCCCAACTGGACAATGAAAGCCAGACCGCTGAGCTGACGGACGCCTGCGACCGGTTCTGCAGCTATGTCCGCCGGATCATCGGGGCAGTGGTGACGGTGGGGATCGGCCAGGCCTGCGGGGATATCCTGGAACTGGCGAAATCCTACAGCGGCGCCCGGGAGGCAGTGTCCTACCGGGTGATCTATGGAGCCTCCCGGGCCATCAACATTCAGGAGATCGCCCCCCAGGAGGTCAGCAGGGAGGATTTACAAGATGAGGGTGAGATGGCTCAGCTTTTTAAGACCATCCGCCTGGGCAGGGAGGAGGAGATCCCAGGGGAGGTGGACCGCTACTGGAGTCACATTTCTGCCATGACCAGCTCCCCCCAGCAGTACCATATCCGGGTGATGAACCTGGTGAGCGCTCTCTACAGTTTTTCGGTAAATCATGAACTGGCTGCCGAGGAATTCAGCGGGGACGTGCGCAAGCTGTACGGCAGTCTGCTGGATTTGGAGCCGGAACAGCTGAAAGAATGGCTTCAGGATACCAGCCGGGCCTTCCACCGGAAACTGCAGTCGGCCCGAAGCCGTTCCACCCAGTCCTTTGTGTCCCGGGCCAAGGAGTACGTGCGCAATAACTACGCGGACGGGGAGCTCTCCCTGGACAGCATCTGCCAGGCCCTGGGGGTATCCAACTCCTATTTTTCCAGCACCTTCAAGAAAGAGACCGGCAGCTCCTTTATCGGCTATCTGACCGACTACCGCATGGAGCGGGCCTCCCGGCTGCTGCTGGAGACCAAGGAAAAGAGTTATATCATTGCCAAACAAGTGGGCTACACGGATCCAAACTATTTCAGCTATGTGTTTAAGAGAAGGTTTGGGGTGTCGCCCTCCAAATATAGGGCGGAGCATAATAAGAGTGAATAAATATTTCGGACCTTTAAAAAAATTAAAGCCCAGAGGCATGCAGTCAACGATCATGATTGTCTTCTCGGCCATCTCCCTGTCCATCATGCTGATCCTGGGCGTGGTGATGTATTTCCGCTTTTCCGTCTCCTCCCGGGAGGAGATCGTGCAGAGCACCCAGAAGCTCATGGAGCAGACCGGGGAGAAGCTGGAGGATTATCTGGTGAGCATGAGGCGGATTTCCGACGCCGTTTACTATAACGTCATCAAGGAGAGTGATTTCTCCGGTCAGTCCCAGGACATCCAGGAGGGGATGAACCTTCTCTATGAGGCAAATCGGGACAATCTCAGGAGTATTGCCCTGTACAATAGCTACGGGAGCCTGGTGGCGGCGGAGCCGGTGGCGGTTCAGAAGAAAAATTCCGACGTTACCGGCCAGGAATGGTACCGGCAGGCGATGAGTGAGGTGGAAAATATGTACTTTTCCGTGCCCCATATCCAAAATCTCTTTGAGGAGACGGCAGCACACTATTACTGGGTGATTTCCCTGAGCCGGGCGGTGGAGCTGACAGAAAATGGAAATACTCAGCTGGGGGTTCTGCTGGTGGATATGGATTACGCTAACATTTCACGGATGATGAAGCAGATCAACACTTCCAATAATGGGCAGTATTATTACCTGTGCGATAAAAACGGGGAAATCATCTACCACAACCGGCAGATTCAGATCCGGGACGGCCTGGGCAGCGAGAACAGCCAGGCGGCCGCCGGCTATAAGGACGGCGTTTACGACGAGACCTTCCAGGGAGAGAAGCGGAAGGTGGTGGTGAATACCATCAGCTATACGGGCTGGAAGCTGGTGGGGGTGATTCCCTACAGCGTTTTTACCCACGGCATGGTCAATATGCGCTATTTCATCGCCATGCTGATGCTGCTGATGGCCATGATGCTGGTGATGATTAACCGGGTGGTCTCCGTGAGAATTTCCAGGCCCATCATGAAGCTGAACCATTCGGTGATGGAGTACGAGGCCGGGGAAAAACCGGAGATCTACATCGGGGGCTCCCAGGAAATCCGCCATCTGGGATATTCTATCCAAAGCTCCTATGAGCAGATCGATTCTCTGATGAAGAAAATCGTGCAGGAGCAGACTGAGAGGCGAAAGAGTGAGCTGGAGGCTCTGCAGAGCCAGATTAACCCTCATTTTCTGTATAATGCCCTGGAATCTCTGACCTGGATGATCGAGGGAGAGCGAAACGCGGACGCGGCTTTCATGGTGACGCAGCTGGCCAAGCTGTTTCGGATCAGCCTTTCCAAGGGGAATACGGTGATTACCGTGGAGGATGAGCTGCAGCACGCCCAGAGCTATATGAATATCCAGAAGATCCGCTACAAAAATGCCTTCTCGGTGCTATTTGACATTGATCCGGCCGTGGCGGAGTACTGTACGGTGAAGCTGATCCTGCAGCCTATCCTGGAGAACGCCATCAACTACGGGGTCAGCGGACTGGATGACTGCGGGGAAATCCGGGTTACCGGAAGACTTCAGGAGGGGATGGTGCTCCTGGCGGTGGAGGACAACGGCATGGGAATGGCTGAGGAGGAAGCCAGCCTGGTGCTCACCGACAGCAGCCGGGTACACAAGCGGGGCTCCGGGGTGGGGCTGGTGAACGTCAACACCCGTATCCAGCTGCTCTTTGGCAGGGAGTACGGCCTGACCGTAGAGAGCGAGCCGGACGAGGGTACCCGGGTGACCATCAGAATCCCGGCCATCCCCTACACGGAGGAAAACCGGCAGATCCTGGAAAAGGGAGATCTCTTCAGCCGGGAAGAGACAGACGGAGAGAAGTGAGAGATGAAGAGCAGCATAAAATGGTATATTTTCATAGAGGTGATTCTGGGGGCTCTGGTGATCCTGGTGGCCTTTGTCATGCTGCGGGAGCAGGAGAAGGATAGCCTGAGCCGGGTCTCCGTGATCCTGGATGACTCCGACGACAGTCAATGGGAAGCCTTTCGCTATGGCCTTGAGATGGCCGCCCAGGACGCGGGGGTGGAGCTGGTGCTGGTGAGCACCGAGGGGGATCTCACCCTCCAGGAGGAGGAGCAGATTGTGGGCCAGGAGATCGACGCCGGGGCGGATGCCCTGATTGTGCAGCCGGTCTGGGGCGACGGGGCCGTTCAGATGCTGGAGAAGGCCGGAAAGAAAATTCCGCTGATGCTGACGGAGGCTGTGGCGAAGCCGGAGGACACAGAGTTGGCGGCCACAGAGCCGGATCAGTATGCCCTGGGGGAAGCCCTGGCGGAGGAGCTCCTTAAGGATTACAGCGGGAGCCTGGAGGGAAAATCTCTGGGGATCGTGGCGGAATCCGGCAGCTCCTACGCCTCGGGGCTTCGGATGGCGGGCTTTTGGAACGGTGTGAGCCGCACGGGTCTTGAGCTGCGCTGGACAATGCTGGGCTATGCCCGGGAAAGCGGACAGGAATTCCTGGAGTCCAAGCCCCAGGTGGATTTTGTGGTGGCGCTGGATGATGCCAGCACGAGGGCGGCGGGGCAGTGCGCTGCCGGAGGGCGGCTCCAGGGGGCCCTGGTGTACGGGATTGGAAATTCCACGGAGGCCGCCTACTATCTGGATACCGGCGCGGCGGAGTGCCTGGTGGTGCCGGACAGCTTCCAGGCGGGCTATCAGAGCCTGACGGAGACCGTTCGGGGAATGGACAGCTATCTGCATCAGGTGGAGAGCCGCCAGGTGTCCCACACGGTGATCCGGAGGGATACACTGTTCTCCCGGGAAAATCAGGAGATTTTATTTACTATGAGCCAATAGATAAAGAAGGGATAAGAGATGAGAGCAGCAAAAATGATAAGGGCGGCGGCCATAACGGCTCTGGGTCTTTCTTTTCTCTGGGGCTGCGGGGAGAAAGAGACCCAGGATCCGGAGAAGATTTCCGTGGGGGTAACCTCCTATAATCAGAGCGATACCTTCCTGGGAGAGCTCCTGGGGGCCTTCAAGGAGGATCTGGAGGAGCTGGAGCGGGGGGATCTGTCCATCACCGTGACCATACGGGACGCCGCCGGCTCCCAGCGCACCCAGGACGACCAGGTTCGGGAGCTGATCGGCGCCGGCTGTGACGTGCTCTGCGTAAACCTGGTGGACCGGGCGGATCCCTCGGAGATCATCGACCTGGCCCGGGACAATGAGATCCCCATTATCTTCTTCAACCGGGAACCGGTGGCGGAGGACCTGATGCAGTGGGATAAGCTGTACTATGTGGGGGCGGATGCCCGGCAGTCGGGGATAATGCAGGGAGAGCTGGCCGCCGCGGCCATCCAGGCAGACAGCCAGATCGACCGCAATAAGGACGGGAAGATCCAGTATGTGGTGCTGGAGGGGGAACCCGGGCACCAGGACGCCATCATCCGCACGGAGGACGCGGTGGAAACGCTGAGGGACAGCGGGGTTAAGCTGGAAAAGCTCAGCTACGGGATCGCCAACTGGAACCGGGGGCAGGCCCAGAACCGGATGGAACAGATGATTAATCAATATCAGAATCAGATTGAGCTGGTATTGGCCAACAATGACGATATGGCCCTGGGAGCCCTGGACGCCTACGAGAAGTCAAATATCACGGAGACCTCCCTGCCGCTGGTCTTCGGCATCGACGGCACCGCCGCGGGGCTGGAGGCGGTGGAGCAGTCCAGGCTGGCGGGAACGGTGTACAACGACAAGGAGGGGCAGGCGGAGGCCATGGCCAAGCTGGCGGTGGCGGTGGTCACCGGGGAAGGGCTGGAGGAGCTGGATATCCAGGAAGAGCGCTATATCCGCCTCCCCTACGCCAAGGTTACCCGGGAGAATGTCCATGAATTTTCTTGCAATCAGTAGAAAAGTGCGGTATCTTAGAAGAGCGGAAGGGGCTGCATGGCCCTTTGCCGGTTGAAAGAAGAAAAATGACATTGAGAGATACCCTCGTCAGCTGAGGGGGAGGGAAAGGAAGAACGTATGAGTGAGTATGTGAAAGTTGCGGAGATCTTTGGACAGCACGTGTTCAACGATACGGTGATGCAGGAACGCCTGCCCAAGAAGATTTACCGGGAGCTGAAAAATACCATTGAGGAGGGCAAGGAGCTGGATCTGGCCACGGCGGATGTGATTGCCCACGAGATGAAGGAGTGGGCAATCGAGCAGGGAGCCACCCACTACACCCACTGGTTCCAGCCGCTGACCGGCGTCACTGCGGAGAAGCATGACTCTTTTATCAGCGCGCCTCTGGAGAGCGGAAAGGTACTGATGAGCTTCTCCGGGAAGGAACTGATCAAGGGAGAGCCGGACGCCTCATCCTTCCCCTCCGGGGGACTGCGGGCCACCTTTGAGGCCCGGGGCTACACCGCCTGGGATTGTACCTCCCCGGCCTTCGTGCGCCACGATGCCGGCGGAGCCACCCTCTGTATCCCCACCGCCTTCTGCTCCTACACCGGTGAGGCTCTGGATCAGAAGACGCCCCTGCTGCGCTCCATGGAGGCCATCAACACCCAGGCCCTGCGCCTGCTGAGGCTGTTCGGAAATACCACCTCCAAGCGGGTGACCCCCTCCGTGGGCCCGGAGCAGGAGTATTTCCTCATTGATAAAGAGAAATATAAAAAGAGAAAGGATCTGATTTTCACCGGCCGGACCCTTTTCGGGGCCATGCCGCCTAAGGGTCAGGAGATGGACGATCACTATTTCGGAAAGATCCGCAGCCGGGTTGCTTCCTATATGAAGGAGGTCAACCAGGAGCTCTGGAAGCTGGGGGTATCCGCCAAGACCCAGCACAATGAGGCGGCCCCGGCCCAGCACGAGCTGGCGCCCATCTACGCTAAAGTAAATGTGGCCGTGGACCACAACCAGATCATCATGCAGACCCTGAAATCCGTGGCTAACCGTCACGGCATGCACTGCCTGCTCCACGAGAAGCCCTTCGCCGGGGTAAACGGCTCCGGCAAGCACAATAACTGGTCCCTGACCACCGACGACGGCATCAATCTGCTGGAGCCCGGCAAGACTCCCCACGAGAATGTTCAGTTCCTGCTGATCCTCACCTGTATCTTAAAGGCTGTGGATGATTACGCGGAGCTTCTCCGGGAATCCGCCGCGGACGTGGGAAATGATCACCGCCTGGGGGCCAACGAGGCGCCGCCGGCGATTATCTCCGTGTTCCTGGGAGATCAGCTGGAGGATGTGATTGACCAGTTGGTGAACACAGGCATGGCCACCCACAGCATCAAGAGCGGTACGCTGGAGACGGGAGTGAAGACCCTGCCCAACCTGAACAAGGATACCTCCGACAGGAATAGAACCTCGCCCTTTGCCTTCACCGGAAATAAGTTTGAGTTCCGTATGGTGGGCTCCAGCGATTCCGTGGCTGGCCCCAATGTGGTGCTGAACACCATCGTGGCGGACGCCTTCCGGGAGGCCTGCGACGAGATGGAGAAGGCCGAGGACCTGAATCTGTGCATCCATGACCTGATCAAGAAATTTGCCACGGAGCACTGCCGGATCATCTTCAACGGCAACGGCTATTCCCAGGAGTGGGTGGAGGAGGCTGCCCGCCGGGGTCTGCCCAACATCACCAACATGGTGGACGCCATCCCCTACCTGAAGGATGAGAAGTCTATAGCCCTGTTCGAGCGCTTCGGCGTATTTACCCGGGCGGAGCTGGAATCCCGGGTGGAGATCAAGTATGAGACTTACTCCAAGGTGATCAACATTGAGGCCCGATCCATGATCGACATTGCCACCAAGCAGATTATCCCTGCGGTGGTAAAATACACCACGGTGCTGGCCAACTCCATCAACGCTGTGCGTCAGGCCAGCGACGCCGACGTCAGCGTCCAGGTGGATCTGCTGAACCAGACCTCCAGCCTGCTGCGGGAGAGCAAGACTGCCCTGGAGGAGCTGAAGAAGCTCACCGAGGAGGCCGCCGCCATGGAGGCCGGCCAGGAGCAGGCACAGTTCTACAACCGGAAGGTGATGAAAGCCATGGAGGCTCTGCGCCGCCCGGTGGACGAGCTGGAGATGCTGGTGGACAAGGACATGTGGCCCATGCCCTCCTATGGGGATCTGCTGTTTGAGGTGTAAGGCGGCGTGATAAGTCAACCGCTGTATTAAGAATAGTCATAAGCAAAAAAATGAGAGCCCTGGCACGGCTCTCATTTTTTGGAAAGGAGGGTACCAGGCAATGACGGTTACCTGGTACATATTATGAAAAAGTTTATCAGAAAGTTGTTAGTTGGCTTCTTTCGATGATTTTATTATATAGGGGAGAAATGAAGAAACCGTGTTCATCAAGTAAATCCTTTTTGAATGATAAATGAATAAATTGTGAATAAAAGAACCGTGTACAGAATGGCCGTCAGGAGTTATACTGTATAGCAGAAGAAGAGAGAAAGGAAGAAATTTATGATAGAAGAACTGAGCTTTCTGGAGGAGCAGGGGGTGAACCACGCTCTGCTCAAGGATGTGGAGGAATTTCGGAGGGAGTATCCGGTGGAGGAGGCTATGGCCTACCGGGTGGTGCGTCCGGCCATGCCCTTCTACGGCCGGGAGATCCTGGAGATGGCCATTGCAGCCCTGCTGCAGGGGGAAAATCTGCTGCTGACCGGCTCTAAGGCCACGGGCAAAAATGTGCTGGCGGAGAATCTGGCATGGATTTTCGGCCGGCCCTCCTACAACGTATCCTTCCATGTGAACACCGGCAGCGGGGAGCTGATCGGCACGGATACCTTTGTGGACAATCAGGTGCAGCTGCGCAAGGGAAGCATCTACCAATGCGCCCAGTACGGGGGCTTCGGCATCCTGGATGAGATCAACATGGCCAAAAACGACGCGGTGTCCGTGCTTCACGCCACCTTAGACTACCGCAGGAGCATCGACGTGCCCGGGTATGACAAGATCGACCTGCACCCGGCGGCCCGCTTTATCGGTACCATGAATTACGGCTACGCGGGGACCAAGGAGTTAAATGAGGCCCTGGTATCCCGGTTCCTGGTGATTGCCATGCCGGATCAGGATCGGGAGACACTCCTTCATATATTAAGAGAGGTATTTCCAAAGGGACGCCAGGAGGCTCTGGAGCAGTTTGCCGGGCTCTTTCTGGATCTGCAGCTGAAGGCGGAGAACGGGGAGATTTCCACCAAGGCCCTGGATCTGCGGGGGCTTTTGGCGGCCATCCGCACCATGCAGACAGGCCTCTCCCCGGCTTTGGCAGTGCGTATGGGCGTTATCAACAAGTGCTTTGACGCCTTTGAGCGGGAGATCGTGGAGGACGTGGTGATGACCAGAATTCCCGGGGACTGGACCCGGGAGCAGATCTTTGCGGATTAAGCCGTAAGCGGCGCAGCGGAAGGGATAGGAGAGACCTTGAGACGAGAACAAGAATTGGAAGAGCGTCAGCTGGAATTAGAAAACAGAATCAAAAATCTGGTCTGGACCGTCTGCGGGGACTATACCCTGGAGGTGAAGCCGGATGTGGAGGGCTTTCTTCGGTGCCGGTTCGCGGGGCTCTATGACAGTGTGAAGCAGGGGGCCTTCGCCCGCTTCTTCGACCGGGAGGCCTTAAGCCTGTACCTGGTGAAGAAGGTATACCTGGGAGCCCAGGAAGCGCCCCTGGTGTTTATTGCCCAGATGTGCATCGAGGAGGCGGTCTGTGAAAAGCTCTGCGCGGAGCGGCCTGGCGTGAGAAATCTGCGGCTTGCGGCCTACCGGGAGCTCTTGGACAGAGAGTTTGAGCGGATGAGTGCCCATTTTCCCGGGCGGGTGAAGGCGGCCCTGATGCGGGAAGCCCTGGAGGGCGCATACCCGGTGGAAAAACGGATTCGGGTGTGGATGGAGGAGCTGTATCAGCTGCGGGCGGTGGATAAGACCGCCGCGGTGATCGAGGAGATCGACCGGCTCTATAACGCCTGGATGGATCCGGATTTTGAGAAGCGCCGGGGAAACCTGGAGGCGGTGCTGGCAGTGACCCTGGAGGAGCTGGCGGAATTTAGCTGGAAGGATTACCTGACCGAGGAGATGTACGCGGAAAACCTGGAGGCCTACCTGGAGCAGATGGCCAAGGAGATGGTGCAGACCGCCTCCCCCGAAGAGGAGAAGCAGGAAAAGCGGGAGCAGGACAACCGGAGGAGGATTGTGGTGGTGGACGAGGAGGCCATGAAGAAGGTCTACACCTACATTGAGCTGAATTTCGGGAAATCCTACCTCTCCCCCCTGGAGGAGAAGAGGAGAACCCTAAAGCTGTGCCGGGGAATCCACGGGGACTGCGGCCTGTACTACACGGACGGAATCCTGCAAAACCCCGTGAAGCGCAACTACCAGTACGAGTACGCCCGCAAGCAGAGCGGGAAAAATAAATATACTTACTATGACAATCACCGGGCAGTGAAGCAGAATATCGCCCAGATGACGAAGATTTTCCGCCAGGCCCTGGCCCTAAGAAGTCAGACCCAGTCAGAGCTCTCCGACCGGGGCGCTCTGGTACCGGCCCGGCTGTGGAGGGTGGGGCGCACCGGGGACGCCCGGCTGTTTCTCAAGGAGCAGCGGGCCCAGGAGACGGAGTTTGCGGTCAGCGTCCTCATCGACGCCAGCGGCTCCCAGAGAAAGCGCCAGGAGCAGGTGGTGCTGCAGGCCTACATTCTCATGGAAGCCTTAAGCAGCGTGGGCATCCCCCACAAGGTCACCTCTTTTTGCACCTTCTGGGATTACACGGTGCTGCAGCGGTTTCGGGATTACGACGACGGCCGGGAGGCCAATGAGCGGATCTTTGAGTTTACCACCTCCTCCAACAACCGGGATGGCCTGGCCATCCGGGCGGCGGCCCAGGAGCTGCTGGAGCGGCAGGAGGAGAAGAAGATCCTGATTATCTTAAGCGACGGCAAGCCCTACGATGTGATTGTCAACCGGCCCGGGGCCAGAAATCCGGAGCCCTACCAGGGAGCCTACGCTATCCGGGACACGGGAACAGCCATCCGGGCTCTGCGCAACGAGGGGGTTGCAGTGCTGGGCGTATTTGCCGGGGAGGAGCAGGAGCTGGAGGCGGAGAAGAAGATTTTCGGCAAGGATTTTGCCTATATCCGACAGATTTCCAAATTTTCCTCGGTGGTGGGCAGATACCTGATGAAACAGCTGGAGGACTGGGATTAAAGGCGTTTTTGGGGAAATTTATGGCGACGGAGAATCTTAAAATATTGTGAAAATGTTAAAATTATTACATTTTCTCTTTCTTTTTCCGTGGAAATATATTAGAATATAACCTAAGTAACTTTGCTTTTTGGGATGTAAGCAATGTGGAAGTGACTATATATAATGAAAAGAGGGACGAAGATATGATTTCCAATCAGATTCTGCAGAATACGATTGACGGTTTGAAAGCAATATCCAAAACGGATTTTTGCGTGGCAGATGTGGAAGGAAAGGTGGTTGTGCAGACGTTTGCCGAGGAAGTGAGCAACGAACTGGAGATCAGCAGTTTTGCCCAGTCTCCGGCGGACAGCCAGACAGTGAAGGATTATCAGTTTTTCAAGGTGTATGACGAGCAGCAGCTGGAGTATATCCTGATTGCCGGGGGCGGTGAGGATGTCCACATGGTGGGGAAGATGGCTGCGTTCCAGATTCAGAACCTGCTGGTGGCTTACAAGGAGCGGTTTGACAAAGACAACTTTATCAAGAACCTGCTGTTGGACAACCTGCTGCTGGTGGATATCTACAACCGGGCCAAGAAGCTGCGCATTGAGGTGAATGTGCGCCGGGTGGTATTTATCCTGGAGACAAACCAGGAGAAGGATCACAGCGCCATGGAGAGCGTCAAGAGCGTGTTCAACGGCAAGAGCGGCGATTTTATCACCGCTGTGGATGAGAAGAGTATTATCGTGGTGAAGGAGCTTGAGCTGGGCGACGGCTACGAGGAGATGGACCGCATCGCCGCGGCGATTCTGGATGCGGTGGGAAGAGGCCGGGACGGCCAGACCCATATCGCCTACGGAACCATTGTCCGGGAGTTAAAGGAGGTTTCCCGCTCCTACAAGGAGGCCAGAATGGCCCTGGATGTGGGCAAGATTTTCTTCGACGACAGAGACATTATCGCATACAGCTCCCTGGGAATTGGACGACTGATTTATCAGCTGCCCATCCCGCTTTGCAAGATGTTCATTAAAGAGATTTTTGAGAATAAGTCCCCGGATGATTTCGACGAGGAGACTTTGACTACTATCAATAAATTCTTTGAGAACAGCCTGAATGTATCAGAGACTTCCAGACAGCTGTACATTCACAGAAATACCCTGGTATACCGGCTGGACAAGCTCCAGAAGAGCACCGGCCTGGATCTGCGCGTTTTTGAGGATGCGATTACCTTCAAGATTGCGCTGATGGTTGTCAGGTATATGAAGTACATGGAAACACTCGATTACTAAGGAGGAGTAACATGATTACGTTAAACGGCGTAAGCAAGTCATACAGCAAGGGGCAGCCGGCCCTGAACAATGTATCCTTGCACATTGATAAGGGGGAATTTGTTTTCGTAGTGGGAAACAGCGGCTCCGGAAAATCAACGCTGATTAAGCTGCTGTTAAAGGAACTGGAGCCCACGGAGGGCACCATAACGGTGAATAATCAGCTGCTGAACAAGCTGAGACGGCGCAAGATCCCCAAATACCGTCGGTGTCTGGGCGTGGTATTCCAGGATTTCCGGCTTCTGAAGGACCGGAATGTCTACGAGAATGTGGCCTTTGCCCAGAGGGTTATCGAGCGCCCGAACCGTGTCATCAAGAAGAGAGTGCCCGAGGTGCTCACTGTGGTGGGACTGGCTGAGAAGTATAAGTCCCTGCCCCGGCAGCTGTCCGGTGGAGAGCAGCAGAGAGTGGCCCTGGCCAGAGCTCTGGTAAATCGTCCTGAGATTCTGCTGGCGGATGAGCCCACAGGAAATCTGGACCCCAAGAATTCCTTTGAAATTATGAAGCTTTTGGAGGAGATTAACGAGCGCGGTACCACCGTGCTGGTCGTGACCCACAACCGAGAGATCGTAAATGCCTTTAAAAAGCGGGTTATTACGATGAAGAAAGGCGTCATTGTCAGCGACGAACAAGAAGGTGAATACCATGAGAGTTAGTACAATCGGCTACAGTGTGAAGCAGGGCGGCAAGAATATCTGGAGAAACAAGCTGTTCTCCATCGCATCCATCGCCACCATGGGAGCCTGTATCTTCCTGTTTGGACTGGTATTTGCTATTATTGTGAATTTCCGTTATATGGTGCGCAACGTGGAGGAGGGCGTGTCCATGACCGTCATGTTTGAGGACGGGGCAGACCAGGCCACCATCGACGCCATCGGCAAGCAGATTGCCAGCCGCACGGACTATGTCAACGATATCCGCTATATTTCCGCCGACCAGGCCTGGGAGGAGTTCGCGGAGGACTACTTCCCGGATGGACAGGAGGAGTTAAAGAGCGGTTTTAAGGACAACGACAATCCGCTGCTGTATTCAGCCAGCTACGAGGTGTACGCCAAGAACGTGGAGGTTCAGGATGACCTGGCCGACTATATCCGCGGTCTGGACGGGGTGCGCCAGGTAAATCAGGCCACGGGAGTGACCGCTACCTTGAGCAGCTTTAACAAGATGATCGGCTATATCTCCATCGCCATCATCGGAATCCTGCTGGCGGTGGCCATCTTCCTGATCAGCAACACCGTTGCCATCGGTATCTCCGTCCGCAAGGAGGAGATCGGAATTATGAAGCTGATCGGCGCCACTAACTTTTTCGTTCGCTTCCCCTTCATTGTGGAGGGTATCATCCTGGGACTTATTGGCTCGGCCATTCCCTTAGGTGTGTTGTATGTTCTCTACGAGAAGGTGGTGCGGTACATACTGGAGAAATTCAGTGTGCTGTCCAATGTGATTACCTTTATGGATGTGAATCAGGTATTTGTGGTTCTGCTGCCCGTGGGTCTGATCCTGGGAATGGGCATCGGATTTATCGGAAGTATGTTCACCATCCGCAAGCATCTGAAAGTATAAGAAGGTCAGTCCCAGAGTAAAATAGTTAGAAAAGGGGCTGCCGCGTTAATCAATTTTCCCGGTAAATCCGTGTATTCCCTTAGGATGCGCAGATTTATCGGGATACTTGTTAATTGCGGCAGCCCTCTGTCAATGAGAAAGGCATAAATATGGAAGATAGAGAAGAACAGAAGCTGCAGGAGGAAGAGGCGAAGGATCCCAGAGCGGATTTTCAAAGAGAGCGCAAAAAAGGCATCGCCATAGGAGCTGCGGCGGGGCTGGCTCTGGCGGCAGTCCTCTGGCTGGCCACCGGCGGCTTCACTTATCTGATGAATCTGACAACCTCCACTACCCTCAACGGCCAGGTGGAGGCGAAGCTCCGGGAACTGGAAGGGCTGATGCGGAGAAATTATCTGAAGGCCGACGAGATTGACCAGGAGGAGCTGCGGGAGGGCCTCTACCAGGGCCTGGTGTCCGGATTGGGGGATCAGTACTCCAAGTATTATTCCGCGGAGGAGTACCGGGATGTGAAGCGCTCCAACGAGGGAAATTACGCGGGGGTGGGCATCACCATCAGCCAGGATCAGGAGACCGGGGAGGTGGTGATCACTGAGTGCAGCCAGGGACGGCCGGCGGAGGCCGCGGGGCTTCAGGCCGGGGACGTACTGGTACAGATTGATGAGCTGGTGGTCTCCCAGGTGGAATTTAGCGCTGTCAGCGACTACATCCATCAGCAGGAGGAGGGGGCAGTGCTCCACTTCGTGGTGGACCGGGACGGAGAGCGGGTGGAGACGGACGTCACCGTGAACCTGCTGGAGACCATTGTGGTCAACACTCAGATGATGGAGGATTCCGTGGGCTATATCCAGATCACGGAGTTTACCGACGGAACCCCCCACCAGTTCCAGGAGGCCATGGACAGCCTTGCGGAGCAGGGAATGCAGCGGCTGATCATCGATCTGCGGGGAAATCCCGGAGGACTCCTAAGCAGTGTATGCGACACCCTGGACTCCTTCATGCCGGAGGGGCTTCTGGTCTCGGTGAAGAAGAGCAGCGGGGAAGTGACGGAGTATACCAGCTCCGGGGAGACGCCTATATCCATTCCCCTGGTGGTGCTGGTAAACGAGGGCAGCGCCAGCGCCTCGGAGATCTTTGCCGGGGCGGTGCAGGATCACGGAGTAGGTACGCTGGTGGGCAAGACCACCTACGGCAAAGGCGTGGTGCAAAGCTACTATGCCCTGGATGACGGCAGCGTTTTGCGGCTCACGGCCTCCAGTTATCTGACGCCCAAGGGCACAGATCTCAACGGCACCGGGATCACCCCGGACGTGGAGGTGGAGTCCATGACGGTCAATGATCTTATCGCCGGAGAGCAGTGGGAGGATCGGCAGCTTTTGAAGGCTGTGGAAGTGGTGAATTCCCTGAAATAATGCTTGCTTGGGCAAAGGGCGGGTGATATGATAGGAACAGAAATGGAGGGCAAGGCTTATGATAAAAGATTTTGTTATCACCACAGACAATACGGCGGATCTGCCGTACAGCTACTATAAAGAAAACGGCCTGGAGTACATGTACCTGACCTACAATCTGGACGGCCAGGTGTACGGAAAAGAGAATGAGCTCCCCAGCAAGGAATTCTACGCCAGAATGAGAGGCGGCTCCATGCCTACCACATCCCAGATCAACAGCGAGGACGCCAAGGAGGTCTGGCTGCCGTACCTGCGGGAGGGCAAAGCTATCCTTCATCTGGCATTTTCCTCCGGCTTAAGCGGCAGCTGCAACAGCGCCCGGCTGGCGGCGGAGGATCTGAAGGAGGAGCACCCGGAGTATGAGATCATTGTCATCGACAGTCTCTGCGCCTCCCTGGGTGAGGGGCTTTTCGTCCACAAGGCTGTGGAGCTGAAGCGGGAAGGCAAGTCCATGGAGGAGATTGCCCAGTGGCTGGAGGAGCACAAGCTGAATTTCTGCCACGTGTTTACTGTGGATGATCTGCATCACTTATACCGGGGCGGAAGAGTTTCCCGGGCCACGGCGGTTCTGGGCAGCATGATCAACATTAAGCCGCTGCTCCATGTGGACGACGAGGGCCATCTGGTGGCCGTGGGCAAGGTCCGGGGAAGAAAGCGCTCCCTGGCCGCCCTGGTGGATATGATGGAGGAGCGCCTGGGCAGCTACAAGGGGAAAAATACGGAAATCTTCATCAGCCACGGGGACTGCCAGGAGGACGCGGAGTATGTGGCCGCCCTGGTGAAGGAGCGCTACGGCATTGAGAAGGTGCTGATCAATACCATCGGCGCTACCATCGGAGCCCACGCGGGCCCGGGAACGGTGGCCCTGTTCTTCCTGGGAGATAAACGCTGACAGACGAAGGAGTGAGAGGGGATGCCTGCATCCTATGCGCATACTTGCTACGGAAAGATGGTCTACCGGGAGCTGCCCGGGGAGATCCGGCGGTGTATCCGCCTGCATCCCCAGGCCTACCTGGTGGGGCTTCACGGCCCGGATCTGTTTTTCTTTTATAAGCCTTATCTAAAAAATAAGATTGCCGCCATCGGCCATCGGGCTCACCAGGAGGAGGCGTTTTCCTTTTTCTGCCAGGGTAGGGGCCTGGCGGCCGGCGACGGAGTGCTGAAGGCCTACCTGATGGGTTTTCTATGCCATTTCGCCCTGGATTCCGTCTGCCATCCCTATGTGTCCCGGTATGAGGAGCTTCACGGGGTGCGCCACTCGGACATTGAGACGGAACTGGACCGGGCCCTGATGCAGGAGAGGGGCAAGAATCCTCTGCTGGTGGACCCGGTGGCCCATCTGCGTCCCAGCCGGCGGCTGAGCCGGAAGATCGCCCAGCTGTTTCCCGGGACAACCCCGGAGATTATCCAGGACTGCATGAGAGGGTTTCAGCGGTATTCCCGGCTTCTGATCTGCAGAAGTCCCCGGAAGGAGGCTCTGCTCAGGTGGCTCTTTGGCCTGGGAGGGAAGAAGTTTTTTGTGGGCGGCATGATCATGGGCAGAAAGGTCTGCCCCGGGTGCCAGGAGAGCACCGAAGTCCTCATGAATATGGTCCGGGAGGCAGTGCCCCTGGGGCGGGAGCTGGTGACGGACTTCTATGAGCGCTGCCGGGACGGGAAACCTCTCGATCCCCGGTTAAAGCGAAATTACAAATAGCCAGACAGCGCTGGACTGCAGAAGTATCTGGTTCGTACAACAATTCTACAGCAGCTCCAGCAGCTCTTCCGGGGTGTGGAAGAGGAAATCAGCCTCCCGGCATAAAATTCCGGAGTGATTCCACAGAACCAGACCGGCGGCAATTCCCGCATTTTTTGCACACTCGATATCCGTAGGCATGTCTCCGATATAAATGCAGGAGGAGAGATCTGCCGCCTCCAATTCCGCATATTTATAGAGGGGCTCGGGGGTTGGCTTATGCTTTGCGGTCTCATCCGAACAGACAATACGGTCAAAGATTTCCTCCAGGCGGAAAATACGGAAATACTTGTCGTACTCCTCCCGGTATCTGGAAGTGACCACGCCCAGGGAACAGCCCCTGGATTTTAAAGTCAGAAGCATTTCTTTTGTTCCCGGGAAAAAATCCGCTTCCGGGGCAAAACGCTCGTAATTTCTTATCCACTTCTCTTCGAACTGGGTATCTACCGTCACATGGAGCATGGCGATTGCATTTTTAGTGGTAATGCCAAGCACACATCTCAATTCATCCAGAGAATAATAGTAATGATAGCTTTTCAGGGTAAATTGCCAGGTTTTCAGCACTGCCCTCTCGGTATCGATCAGGGTGCCGTCCAGATCAAATATTAAATTACGATAGTTCACTGCCTGTCTCCCCTCCCTCTTTTTCTTCATCAGCAGGATTGCCTGGTCAAGATATCTCTGTCTTACGGCCTCGCAGGTGCTTTCCTGCGCCATATAGATCAAATTTGATATCATCATGGAATCTGCCACCTCTTTGATTCTTTCCATAGATATACATCTCCTCGGCATAAAGTCTATGTTGTTGCTTACAAAGCCATTATAACGAATTATCCTTGTTGATTCTCCTCCAAAAACGGCATATAATATAAGAAAAACGACAATTTCCATGAATTGAAGGAAAAATTAAAGGAGAGTTGCCATGGAAGTGCTTTATTCTGTGCCCAAGGATGACAGAGGGAAAGAAATGCTGGAGAGAGGAACGGTCCTTTTCCCCTGCGCAGTTTACGACAGAGATACCCGCCAGTACGTTACCGGAGAAATTCCGCCCCATTGGCACCCGGAGCTGGAAATATTTTTGCTGATGGAGGGCAGGGCGCATATTACCTTCGCGGACGGAGAATTTGATCTGGAGCCAGGAGAAGGATTTTTTGCCAATTCCGGCGTCCTCCACGGCGTTTCCAACCCGGGGCTGGATGCCTGCCATTACCATTCCATGGTCTTTGACGCGTCTGTCCTGTCCGGGGCTTCCGGCAGCGCCTATGAGCTTTTGTACCTGCGGCCGTTTCTGGAGCAGGGCGTCCCTTACCGGATATTTCGCCCCGGAGACTGCCGACAGGGAGAGCTGATGGCAGAGTTGTTTTCCGACGCCTTTGCCGCCTGCAGGGAGAAGGGGGACGGGTATGAATTCCTTGTGCGCAACCTTCTGTCACAGATTTTCCTTATCCTGAAAGGAGACTCGGGAAATGGGCGAAGCGGGAAGAGCAGCCAGCAGGAGCTCCGCATGAAGCAGATGATCGCCTGGATGGACGAACATTACATGGAAATGGTTTCTGTGGATCAGCTGGCCCGGGTGGCCGGCATCTGTGTGCGGGAATGTCAGCGCTCCTTCGCCAATATCCTCCACATATCCCCCATGCAATATCTGAACCGCCGGCGTATCACCGTCGCCGCGGAGTTCCTGATTTCCACAGATATGCCTGTCAGCGAGGTGGGCCTTTGCTGCGGCTTTGACAGCCCCAGCTATTTTGCGAAGCAGTTCAAAAAGATAACCGGCATGACGCCCAAGGCTTACCGGAAGCTTAACCGGGCGAAGACCTAAGATTTACAATATGGTTACATCAAGTTCCCGAATTTGGGAGAGAAATATGGTATGATAGGCGCATACCGGTTTCTGCGCAAGGCGCAGAAAACCGGGCGCTAAAATCCGCCGGAGGCCATATCCGCGCAGCGGATATATATTGAAGGAAAGGACAGGAGAGGGCAATGAAGGGAAAGATACTGGTGATTGAGGATGAGGAAGCCATCAGCGACTTGCTGTGCATGAATCTGGAGGCGGCGGGCTATGAGGCTGCGGCCATCCGGGATGGGGAAGAGGCGGCCGCAGCCCTGGAGGAGGGGCTGAACGCGGATCTGGCCCTCCTGGATGTGATGCTGCCGGGACAGGACGGATTTGCCCTGCTGCCAGCCTTCCGGAAGGCGGGAATCCCGGTGATTTTTCTCACCGCCCGGGGAGATTTGACCAGCAAGGTCCGGGGGCTCAAGGAGGGGGCGGAGGATTATCTGGTGAAGCCCTTCGAGATGCTGGAGCTGCTGGTGCGCATAGAGAAGGTGCTCAAGCGCCGGGGCCTGGGGGAGGAGAACTGCTTCCGGGTTCGGGATGTGGAGATCTATCCTGCCAAGCGCCAGGTGTTCAAGGGCGGTCAGGAGGTGGCCCTAAAGCCCATGGAATTTGACTGTCTGCTGATGTTTGTGAAGTATAAGAACGTGGCCATCAGCCGGGAACAGCTGCTGCGGGCCCTGTGGGGAGTGGAATTTGCCGGGGAGACCAGAACCATCGACGTTCATGTGGGAAGGCTTCGGAAGAAGCTGGACTTTTATGATGTGATCCGCACGGTTCCGCGGATCGGCTACCGGTTGGAGGTGTGAGATGAAATTTGCCACAAAGATAGCCCTGGCGGCAGCCGGGGTCTTTTTCCTGTTCAGCTTGTTTTTTTCCGGCTGGATGCTGAGCCGTAGCCGCCAGAGCATCCTGGAGCAGATTCAGGAGGGCGAGGAGCAGCAGCTGGCCCGGCGGCAGAATCAGCTGGAGCGGGCGGCGGACAGCATCCAGGAATCCGCGTCCCAGGTGCTGCTGAGGCAGCTTTTCCGGGATAATTTTGACAGGACCAGCGCCCTGTATCTGGGAGAGCAGGAGCTGTACAACATGACAGGCTATGAATTTGACTGGGAGTCATACAAGAGGAAGATGGCGCAGGGAGAGATTGGTTCTCTGGAAATCGGCGGCCGCGTCTTTGAACAGGAGGAGGGAGGTAAGAATCTTCTGGTATTTGTCACAAAGTTTCAGCTGTCCGCGGAAAGGTGTACGGTGGTCCACTACCGGGACGTGACGGAGGTTTATGCGCGGATGAGGAGAGTGATGGCTCAGGGGCTGGGGGCGGCAGTGCTTCTGGGACTGGTGTTTGTGCTGCTGCTGCAGCTGGTGATTCACGGGCTGTGGCGCCCTTTCCGGCGGATGCAGGAGGCGGCCAACCAGATCGCCGGGGGAAACTACGGGGTGCGCACCGGCATGAAACGCCGGGATGAGATAGGCCAGGTGGCGGAAAGCTTTGACCAAATGGCGGAAAAGGTGGAGGCCCATGTCCAGGAGCTCTCAGAGATGAATCAGCGTCAGCGGCAGCTGCTGGGCAGTCTGGCCCACGAGCTGAAGACTCCCATGACCGCTATCTTAGGCTATGCCCAGACCCTGCAGCGGGTGAAGCTGCCCCAGGAGAAGCAGGAGAAGGCCTTAAGCTACATCGAATCGGAATGTCGGAGACTCTCGGGGCTTTCGGCCAAGATGCTGGAGCTCACGGGTCTCTATCAGGAGGAGGGCCGCCTGGAGCTTAGGGAGATTTCCCTGGCGGGCCTCTTTGACCGGGCCCAGGAGGTGGCCCGGTACAGGCTTAAGCAAAAAGACATCCGACTGGAACGGGAGATTTCCTGCCCCAGGGAAACCCTGTGGGGGGATGAGGATCTGCTGATGAGCTTTCTGTTAAATCTCATAGACAACGGCTGCAAGGCCACTGAGCCGGGAGGCCGCCTGGTGCTCACGGCGGACCGCCGGGGAATCGGCCTTCGGGATTTTGGCTGCGGAATTCCCCAGGAAGAGATTTCCCGGGTGACGGAGGCCTTTTACATGGTGGATAAATCCAGAAGCAGAAAAGCGGGAGGGGCCGGATTGGGCCTGGCCCTCTGCCGCCAGATTGCCGAGCTTCACGGCGCACGGCTGCAGATCGAGAGCTGCCCCGGGGAGGGCACCCTGGTGCTGATGTGCTGGCCGGAGTGATCAGGTTTTTCTTTCGGGGAGGTTTACAATTTCGTTACAACTGGGCGAGGACTTGTTGCAGGGAATTAGCGTATTCTGTCAGAAGCTGAACAAGAGTATGAGGCCCTGGATGACGGGGGCTCGGAAAGGGGAGAATTGGATATGAGAAAAAAACTAGCGGCGATTTCGCTTTTGACCGGAGCCCTTTTGCTCTGGGGCTGCCAGGAAACTCCGGAGGAGAAGATCGTCCGGGAGAAGGGCAGCGCCAGCGTGGAAAATTATCAGGAGGCGGCGGAAGGGGAGGCGGGGACCAGCCTCAGGGAGCGGGTGGAAGCCCCGGAGACCTACACGGCCCAGGCCAAGTCCGAGGATGGGATTTTCACCATGGAGGCGGAGGCTAAGGTGGAGGTGCCGGAGGCGGACGCCATCAGCGTCTATCAGATAGGAGCGGTTCCCCTCACCCAGGAATTTATCGACCGGTTTACCGAGAGCTTCCTGGGGGACGCGCCCATCTACGACGCTTATTCCTATACGGTGAGCACTAAGTCGGAGATTTTGAAGGAGCTGGAGGAGCTGAAAGGCTATCAGGCCGCCGGAAATGAAGACCCCTACGGCTACCGGGAGGACTATAAGCGGCAGTGCCAGGAGGCGGGGGAGCCCTGCGACGAGGAAACCCTGGACGCGGTATTTAACCTGCAGCAGGCCATCGATTCAGCTCAGGCGGCCTATGAGGAGGCTCCGGAGACGGTGGAGAAAAAGCAGATTCAGCCTGCCCTGGGGGCCAATGATTACATGCAGGGCAGTGACAAGGCAGGGGATATGTTCCTGGGCGTCGCGGAGAAGGATGGAAAGATGTACCAGCTGATGTTCACCCAGGGAGAGCTTGATTCCCTTAGCGCCAAGGTAGGCGTCTACGATCCGGAGAATGGCTCTGATTGGAGCTTAGCCAACAACTACGATGCCACTGAAGGGGAAGGGCTTCCCGCCCGGGAACAGGTGGAGCAGTGGGCCGGAGACCGGGAACAGGCCCAGAAGCAGGCAGAGCAGTATGTGGCGGACTTAGGACTTACGGATTTTCAGATACAGGGCAGTGAGCTGGTGATGAAGGGCCGGGACAGCGGAGATCTGCGCGGGGAGCAGAGCAGCATCATATACGAGGACGGAGCCTGGACCTTTTATTTTACCCGCACAGTGGACGGCTTTCCTGTAACCTACGAGATGAACCCCGGGGCGGCGGTGGAGGATATGGACAGCACCATTGTACCCTGGCCCTACGAGACCTGCGTGGTGACCATCAACCGGGAGGGACTGTGTCAGGCGCAGGTCAGCAACCTTTATGAGGTGAAGGAGGTCCAGGTGAAGGATGCGGCCCTGAAGAGCTTCTCGGAGATCGGCACAATTTTTGAAAAGATGATTGCCATAAAAAATTCTGATCTGGCCAGTGCGGGAGTGAAGAGATATGATCTGCAGGTCTCCCGGGTGACCCTGGGTTACATGCGCATCTACGATCCGGGCACAGACGCCAGAAGCGGGCTTTTGGTGCCGGTGTGGGATTTCTTCGGCAAGCAGTCCCAGGATATTGAGTACGAGGGACAGGCGTATTCTTACGAGAACGCATATCCATACAACAGTTTTCTGACCATAAATGCCCTGGACGGTACGGTTATTGACCGGGGCCTGGGCTATTGAAGCGGCCATGAGACAGGTAATGGCAGTTGTCCGCTATAACTTCCGGGGATTTCACAAAAATCCCCGGGTGATTCTGTCCTTCCTGCTGGGGCTGATCTTAAGCTATCTGCTCTCCGACCGGGTGATCCAGGCGGCGGAGGGCTACCGGACGGCCATGCAGGCGGCGGAGCCTTTTATCTGGACCTTCGGGGATACCACCGCGGTGCTGCTGGCCTCCCTGCTGCTGCTCCTTTTATTTTCCGATCTGCCCAAGCTAAATGCCGCCACCCCCTACTATCTGGTGCGGATCACCAGGAGGAGATGGCTGGCCGGGCAGTTCCTCTATGTGGGGGCGGCCACAGGGCTCTATGTGCTGTGGATACTGGCCAGTACGATGCTTCTGTGCATCCGCTACACCTTTGTGGGGAATCAGTGGAGCGAGACGGCGGCTCTTCTGGGGTACTCCTCCCTGGGGGAGTCCCTGCAGGTGCCAGCCACGGTGAAGGCCATGGAGAGCATCAGCCCCTACGGCTGTATGCTCCAGGTGATTTTCCTGCTGCTGTGCTACAGTCTGACCTTAAGCTTTCTCATCCTTCTGGGGAGTCTGCTGTTTTCCGGAGGCCGGGGGCTGCTGCTGGGGCTGGCCTACAGCGTGTACGGGTTTCTGCTGGATCCCAAGGTGCTGGGAAAGCTTTTGGGGCTGGAGGAATGGGAAATGTATAAGGTGCGGGTATTTGTGGGCTGGGTGAGCCCCCTGAACCATGGCACCTATCCCTCCCACAATTTCGGGTACGATCTGCTGCCCACGGTGGCGGAGTCGGCGGCGGTGTTCGGGGCGGTGCTGGCGCTGACAGCCCTGGCGGCCCTGTGGAGGCTGCGCCGCTATAATTTCATGTTTTTGGGAGGTCGCTGATGGACGGGAAACGTATGCTGCAGGGAAAGGGGTTCTACCTGGCGGCCGCCTTGGCCGCGGCAGCCCTGGTGCTGGGAACCTCTTTTCCCACCCGGGAGGCCGGGAAAGCTCTGGAGGCCGGAACCTTCTACCGGCTGCTGAAGGAGGCCTGCGGCTCCCAGGTGGTGCTCTTTGCCCTGCCCGCGGCGGCGGTGCTCCCCTATGGGGACGCTTACCTGCGGGAGGAGCAGCTGGGCTTCATTCGCTTTTTGCTGACCCGAAGGACCAAAAGAACGTATTTGCTGGATAAGCTGGTGACGGTTCCTCTGGGAGGGTTCCTGGCCTGGCTGGCGGCGGAGCTGGCAGTTTTGCTTTTGTATTTCGCCATCTTCTTCGGACAGGAGGCCACGGGAGGGCCAAACTGGGATACCATATCCCTGCTGGCTTCCGCGGGGCTGCGGCTGGGGCTCACTGCCGGAATCCTGGCCAACGTCAGCGCCGCCCTGGCGGCTCTGACCAAATCCGTTTATATGGCCTACGGCCTGCCTTTTGTGATCTATTATTTTCTGGTGATTCTGCGGGAGCGGTATCTCCAGGGATTGTACTGCATTTCCCCCCAGGAGTGGATTCTGGCGGAGGAATACTGGGGGCCCGGACAGGCGGGGCTTCCCCTGTTTCTTTTTACTCTGCTTCTGGCCACGGCGGCCCTTCACGGGCTCTCCCTGGCCAGGAGCATCCAGGAGGTTTGACATGAGCTACATAGAGCTGGACAAGGTCAGCAAGCGCTTCGGGGAGGATCAGGTGCTAAAGGAGCTGAGTCTCTCCCTGGAGGCGGGAAGGGTGTACGGCATCGTGGGAAATAACGGCTCCGGCAAGACCGTGTTGATGAAGTGTATCTGCGGCTTCCTTCCCCCCACCACGGGAACCATCCGGGTGGGAGGGAAGGTGATCGGAAAGGATGTGGATTTTCCGGAGGAGCTGGGGGTGATCATTGAGACGCCGGGCTTTCTCACCAATCTCAGCGGCAGAAAGAATCTGGAGATCCTGGCGGATCTGCGGGGCAGACTGACCTCCGAAGATATCCTCCGGGTGCTGGAGCTGGTGGGTCTGGATCCCCAGATGAAAAAGCCTGTGGGCAAATATTCTCTGGGTATGCGCCAGAGGCTGGGGATTGCCCAGGCCATCATGGAGGATCCCAGGCTTTTGATTCTGGATGAGCCCTTCAACGGCCTGGATAAGCACGGCGTGGAGGAAATCCGCAGTCTTTTGCTGAAGCAGAAGGCCGCTGGCAAGACGGTGCTTCTGGCCAGCCACAACGGGGAGGACATCCGGATACTCTGCGACCGGGTGTTTGAGATGGACGGAGGAATAATGAGGGAGGTTCCTGTATGAGAACAAGAAGAGTAAGAGGATGGGCCGCCGCCCTTATGGCGGTCTGCTGCCTGGCAGGAAAACCGGAGGCGGTTGCGGCCGCCCCGGCGGCAGCGCCGGGAACAGCGGTACAAAAGGAAGCGACGGCGCAAAAGGAGTCGGCGGCGCAAAAGGAGTCGGCGGTGAAAAAGGAGCCGACGGGGCAAAAGGAGCTGACAGCCTCCAAGGAGGTATCAGTTCCGGCGGCCCAGAAGGGAGAGACAGCCTCAAGGGAGGCAGCGGTTCCCCAAGAGGAGACCGGGGCCGGGGAGCAGCAGCCGGAGGAAAAGGCCCGGCTGGGATTGGACACGGTTCATGTGTATGAGGACATGAATCAGCCCTTTTCCAAGGGTTACGTGCCCACGGTAAAGGAGGACGTTCTCTATCTGACGGTGCCCTTCACGGTTAGCGGCAGCCTAAAGGAGGATGCCCTGACGGTGAATCTGGATTTGGGAAAGACTGGCGACGAGCCCTTTGTGTACGCCAACTACCAAAAGGAAGTAACCCCTAAGGAGTACACCTTTGGGGAGGAGAAGGCGACGGCTTGGCTCTATCAGTGTCAGGTGAACCTGAAGGAGGATAGAGTAAACGGAAGCTGGCCGGTGATGATCCGGGCCACGGGGGTGCAAAAGGACGGCTCTGAGGTGAAGCTGGAGTACCGGCTCTTTGTCTCTGTCACCGACGGCCGGGAGCCGGGCAGCGGCGGCCAGGGGGGCAGCGGCGATCAGGCCGGAGGAGACCAGAACGGTGATCAGGGGGGCGACGGAGATCAGGGCGGCGATCAGGCCGGAGGAGATCCAGGAGACAGCCTGGGAAGTGCCGGCGGAGATAGCGGAGCTCTGATTGGAAGCTCGGGAGGCGGGGCCTCCGGGGGAGATACCCAGGAGGTGCTGCATCAGCCCAAGCTGCTGCTGGAGACCTGCAGCCTGTCCGGTCAGCGGTTGACGGCCGGGTCCGATTATGAGCTGGAGCTTCAGTTGAAAAATAAGCACACCACCCGAAAAATCTGCAACCTGAAGGTGACGCTGGCTTCGGAGGAGAACAGCCTGCTGCCGGAGACCAGCTCCGCATATTTCCCAGAGATTTCCCCGGGGGGAACAGCCACGGTGAAGACAAAGCTTCACATCAGCGAGAGCGCCCAGCAGAAAAGCACGCCCCTGGAGCTGCAGTTTGAGTACGAGGATGACAAGGGAACGGCCTGTACCGGCAGCGAAAAGACGCTCCTGCAGGTGAGCCAGCCGGTGGGAATCCAGATGGAGGGCTTCCAGCTGGCGGATACCCTGTACTCCCTGGACACGGTGTCCGGGACAGTGCGGGTGCTGAACACGGGCAAGGCGCCCCTCTATAATGTGCAGGTGCAGCTGCAGGTACCGGGGCTCTTTCCCCGGGAGAGCGTGTTCGCGGGAACCCTGGAGGCAGGGCAGACCGGGGAGGGCTCCATGAATATCTACGTGGGAACCAGAGATATGAAAGCCGTGGGAGAATCCTCCCAGGGCAGCGACGAAGAAAAGTATGGCCTGGTGGAGGGAAAACTGGTGCTGACCTACGAGGATGCCTACGGGGAGACCTATACCCAGGAGCAGTCGGTGACCTCCTCCATCGCCAAGCCCCAGCTGGTGGAGCTGAAGGTGCCGGAGGAGGCCCAGACGGAAACCAATCAGTGGTGGATTGCTCTGGTGGTCTTGGTGATTCTGGGACTTTTGGCAGTGATTGTCTTTTTGGCGGCAAAGCTCAGAAAGAGGTAAAGATGAACAGAAAAAGCCAAGGGAAGAGATGGTACCGCTGGTGGCTGCTGCTGCCTGCCTTTTTGGCGGCAGCAGCTTTGCTTTGGCAGCTGGCGGTGATGGTCTGGGAGTTAAAGGAACAGAGGGAGCTCCAGGAGCTGGTGATCCTGGGGGAGGAGGGTATCCCCGATCGGGTGCTGGAGCAGCTGACGAATTTTCCGGGAGTGACAGAGGCCTTCAGCGGACTGGAGCTTTCGGGACAGCTGACTCTGGGGGATTACAGCGGCCCGGTGACCCTCTGGGGCGTGGATCTGGAGACTTACCCCTTTAAGCTGGTGAGCGCCGCCGGGGAGGTCGCCCTGGGGGACAGTCCAGCCCTGGTGCTGGGTCGGGAGGCCTTAAGCGCCTTTGAGGGCCGGGACGGGAAGAATCCTTCCCAGGCCAGAATTGCCCAGATGGAGGAGAGCTACCCAGAGCTTTCGTCCTTTCTGCAGCTGGGAATCTGGGAGGAGAGCGCAGGCGCTGCTCAACCCATGGCTCCCGGGGGAAATGCCGGAGCGGGAGCAGGACAGGGAACTGTGAATCAGGGAGCCTCGGGCCAGGGAGCGACAGGCCAGGGAGCAGCTCTCTCTTCCGGGACAGTCAATCAGCAGGGCCGCCCGGCGGTGATTCTGGGATTGGCGGAGGGACAGGACTGCTATATGGATCAGGAGCAGATGCGCAGATTCTTTCGGGAAGCCGGGGAGAGCTATCAGGTACAGCGGGTGTATCTGCGGGTAAAAGGAAAGCAGGAGGCGGAAAATCTGGAGCAGGCCGCCGGGGAGGCGGGACTGCAGGTGAGCCGGCTGGGGGAAGAGGAGTAGGCGGCTGGTGGCTGCCCCGGCAGAAGTTACCCGCAGGGTATGCGTTTGTATTCAGCCTGCGCTCACCTGGAGCCTAGGGTCTCCAGGATGTGCTCGGCAAATTCATACAAATCGCATACCGCTGCGGGCTTTTTGCTAGGGGCGGCCTCTGCACCGGGGAATTTGTACAGCCGCATAGGCAGCGGAAGGGCTGCTTGGGGTGGCCTTGCACCCGGGAATTTATACAGGCGCATAGGCAGCGGAGGAGCTGCTTGGGACGGCCGCTGCCCCCCGGAAATTTATACAGCCGCATAGGCGGCGGAAGGGCTGCTTGGGGCGGCCTTGCACCCGGAAATTTATACAGCCGCATAGGCGGCGGAAGAGCTGCTTGGGGCGGCCTATGCACCGGGGAATTTGTACAGCCGCATAGGCGGCGGAAGGGCTGCTTGGGGCGGCCTTGCGCCGGGGAATTTGTACAGCCGCATAGGCGGCGGAAGGGCTGCTTGGGGCGGTCTCTGCGCCGGGGAATTTGTACAGCCGCATAGGCCGCGGAAGAGCTGCTTGTGGCAGCTGCCATGCCGGAAGGAGGTACAAGCGTATATAGGCCGCGGAAGAACTGCAGAGAGTTGTGAATAGGACATATGCGCTCAAGGGGCTATTCGCCGGGAAAGCGTAGTGGCATAAGCGAATAGCCCCTAGCTGGGGGCGGTCTGTACGAATTTGCCGAGCACAGCTTCGAGACCAAGGGCTCGAAGTGAGCGCAGGCTGAGTACAGGCGCCCGCAGCTAGGGGCTGCTGCATATGAAACGCTAGGGGCTACTGCATAAACACTAGGGACTACTGTATAAACGCTAGGGGCAGCTGCATAAACGCTAGGGGCTACTGCATAAAACCCTAGGGCGCGCAGGTCTTTACTCCAGATTCAGCTGCTTAGCCAGAATCCGCTGGGTTCCCAGGAAGTACAGGGCGTCCAGCAGCAGGTAGAAAAGGAGCACAGACAGAAGAACGGGCCAGCCGTTGACATGGGATACATAGCTGACGGTTTCCCCGGCTGCCTGCCTGGTTTCCACAGAGACCACCAGACTGTCCCAGTTGAAGAAAATCAGGCTCATGGCCTGCAAAAACTGCACCGCCATATTGATGCCCACATAGCAGAGAACAGCGCCAAGCTTTTTGTGGGAGTTGAAAAGATTTCCCACGCTGGCGGAAAAGTAAATGCAGAGAACAAAAGAGCACATGACGGCCAGGAGAGTCAGCAGCAGGTAGAAGAGTACCAGCACGGAGGGGGTGCCCAAAACCTCGCCCATGGCTTGAATGCCGTCCCAGAGAGTTCCGAAAAAGCTTCCCCATTGCATACTCTGGGACAGCAGGATGCTGATGGAAGCCGCCAGGCTGAAGCCGTCGATGACAAACCAGGCCATGTACACCAAAAGCTTGCTGATAATATGGCTGCCAGGAGTTACCGGCAGAGTGTGCATCAGGTATCCCTCGTCCGTGAACATATTTCGGTAGAAGCGGCCGATCAGGAGCACGTTGGTGACGATGGCCACAGCAAAAATAGCGAAAATATAGAAAAGGATACAAAGTACGCTGGCTATGGCAAAAATGGAGATGTTCGTCAGGCGGCTGTTTTGCACCAGGGGAATCATAATTCTGCCCAGGATACCTAAGAGGATGATGCCGCCGTTTAAAAGGGTCAGATTTCTCCAGGTGGCCTTCCATTCATGTTTTAATAATTTTTTTAACATTTGAACACCTCCCGAAACAGTGCGTCTACAGATTTATGCTGACGGCAGCGGATATTGTCCACGGAATCCTGGAGCTTGATCTGACCGTTCTGGATGAAAATCACTTCGTCCAGGATATTTTCGATATCCGAGATCAGATGGGTGGAGATCAGGATCGTGGCCTCCGGGTCGTAATTGGTGAGGATAGTATTCAGGATATAATCCCGGGCCGCCGGATCCACCCCGGCAATGGGCTCATCCAGACAGTAGAGTTTTGCCCGGCGGCTCATTACCAGGATCAGCTGAACCTTCTCCTTGGTACCCTTGGACATATGGCGAATCTGATCGCTGGCCTTAATGTTCAGGGCGTCCAGCATAGCCATGGCCCGTTTTAGATCGAAATCCTCGTAAAAATCAGAAAAGAAATCCATTACATCATTGACCCGCATCCAGTTGCCCAGATACATCCGCTCCGGCAGATAGGAGACCATAGCTTTGGTCTTGATACCCGGCATCTCCCCGGCAATGGTCAGCAGTCCCTGGGAGGGAACCAAAAGGCCGTTGATCAGCTTGATCAGCGTAGTCTTGCCGCTGCCGTTGGGGCCCAGAAGCCCCACGATCTTGCCGCTCTCCAGCCGCAGGTTCACATCGGAGAGGGCGATTTTGCTGCCGTAATATTTTGTCAGGTGTTCACATCGCATCAGATCGCTCATGACTTTCTTCCTCCTCAATTAATGCTTGTATTAGTTCCATAATTTCCGGGAGCTGAAATCCGAAATCCTTCATTTTGTTCAGGAAATCCCGAATCTGCATGTGGGCCAGCTCTGCCTTCAGATTTTGAATCAGGGCGGTATCCTCCGTGATGAAGCGCCCGCTGGTCCGCTGAGAGTAGACCAGCCCCATGCGCTCCAGCTCTGAGAAGGCCTTCTGCATGGTGTTGGGGTTGACGGCCGCCTCGGCGGCCAAGTCCCGGACAGAGGGAAGCTTCTGGCCCGGCTGATAGCGCCCGGCGATGATATCCAGCTGAATCCGTTCCATGATCTGGGAAAAAATGGGACGCTCAGAACTTAAGTTCCACGGCATAGCAGAACACTCCTTTCTGTATTATTGTATTAAGTGCTTAATACAATAATACATGCGGAAGAAAAGAATGTCAACAAGAAATGCAAAAAAAATGGGAGAAGGAAAGCAGTATGTGTTATACTACCATATGAAAACAGGAATACTTTATTATCGGCAGGAGGTATGTGCGTGGAGACAAAAAAGCTTCAGACCAGAGACCAGCAGCGAAAGGAAGACTGCTGGGCCATAGAGGATTTATATAGAGAAGAAGGTCAGTGGGAGGAGGAGTTTGCCCGGGTGGGTGCTCTGGCCCGTGGGCTGAAGGAGCGGCAGGGAACCCTGGGCAATTCCCCGGAGCAGCTGGCTCAGGTACTGGAAGAGCGGGATCAGGTGCAGAAACTTCTGGAGCGGGTGTACGTGTACGCCACCCAGAACTACCATACGGATACAGGAAACGGCCATTATCAGAGCCTGTCCAGCCGGGCGGCCTCCCTGATGACCCAGGTGGGGGATCTGCTCTCCTTTATGGAGCCGGAGATCCTGGAGATCCCCTGGGAGAGACTGGAGGAGTGGCTGGCGGCCTATGAACCCTTGGGCGTGTACAGGCGCTATCTGGAGGAACAGTTCCGGCAGAAGGAGCACATCCTCTCCCGGGAGATGGAGGAGGTGCTGGCCCGGGCTTCAGAGCTGGGACAGGCGCCGGGGGATATCTTTTCCATGTTCAACAATGCGGATCTGACCTTCGGGGAAATCACCGGGGAGGAGGGAGAGCCTGAGCAGCTGACCCACGGCCGCTACGTGAAATTTCTGGAGAGCCATGACCGGCGGGTGAGAAAGGAAGCCTTTGAGACTCTGTATCAAGCCTACGGGCAGTTCCGCAACACATTGGCGGCAGCTTTCGCCGCTAATGTGAAGCAGTCCCACTTCTTCGCCCAGATGCGGCGTTACGCATCCTCCCGGGCCATGGCCCTGGACGGAGGAAATATTCCGGAATCCGTCTACGACGGGCTTATCGAGGCCGTCCACGCTAAGCTTCCGGCCATGTACCGATATGTGCGGCTGCGCAAAAGAGCCCTGAAGCTTTCTCAGCTGCACATGTATGATCTGTACGTGCCCCTGGTGGAGGGCAGCAATAGAAAGATCCCCTTTGCGGAGGCCAAGGAGCTGGTGAAGAAGGGCCTGGCTGTGCTGGGGGAGGAGTACGGAGCCATCCTGGAAGAAGGCTTTTCTCACCGCTGGATCGATGTGTACGAGAATCAGGGAAAGAGAAGCGGGGCCTACTCCTGGGGCGCCTACGGCACGCACCCCTATGTACTTTTGAATTACACGGAGAATCTGAATAACGTGTTCACTTTGGCCCACGAGATGGGCCATGCTATCCACAGCTATTACTCGGATCAGACCCAGCCCTATCCCTATGCGGGGTACCGGATCTTTGTGGCGGAGGTGGCCTCCACCTGCAACGAGGCTCTGCTGATCCGTTATCTCATCGACCACGCGGCCGACGATCAGGAGCGGGCCTACCTGATTAACTATTTTCTGGATCAGTTTAAGGGCACCGTGTACCGGCAGACCATGTTTGCGGAGTTTGAGCAGGAGGCCCACCGGAGGGAGGCCCAGGGAGAAGCCCTGACGGCAGACCTGCTCTGCGATAGGTATTATCAGTTGAATAAGAAATATTTTGGGGAGGATATGGAGGTGGATCAGGAGATCGCCCTGGAGTGGTCCAGAATTCCTCATTTTTACACCCCCTTCTATGTGTACCAGTATGCCACTGGATTTTCAGCCGCCATCGCCATCAGCAGAAAAATTTTGGCCGGGGAGCCGGGAGCAGTGGAAAATTATAAAAAGTTCTTAAAGGGAGGCAGCTCCCTGGATCCCATCGACCTGCTGAAGCTGGCGGGAGTGGATATGACCAGCCCCCAGCCGGTGCGCCAGGCTTTAGAAACTTTTGAGGCCTACGTGGAGGAACTGGAGGGACTGATCTGAGTTTTGGCCGGGCAGTCCAAAAGTTTAAGGAAAAGATAAGAAATTGGCGGTTGCAATTCCCCAAAAGCATGTTACAATAGTATTACAAATTAATTAAGGGTGAGAGTATGAATTTATACGAGGCAATATTTGTTAGGAAATCCGTTCGCAGCTACACGATGGATGCTTTGAACACACAGATTTTCGAAGGCCTCAGGAAATATTATGAGGACATAAAGGATCTATTCGGGGGAATTGCCACGGAGCTGGAGGTATTGGACAACAGGCAGGGGCAGTACAAGCGCCTGAGCGCCTTCGCAGTGAAGGCTCCCTATTATCTGGCCCTCTACTCCGAGGAGAAGGACCGGGCCCAGATGAACGCTGGTTATCTGATGGAGCAGCTGGTGCTGTACCTGTGCAGCAAGGAGATCGGCACCTGCTTTGTGGGATCTCTGCTGGTGAAGCACAGCATGCTGCGCAAGGGAGACAAAAAGCTGATGGTTCTGGTGGCCTTCGGCAAGAGCCGGGGCAGCCATACCCGGCGCCCCATCGACGCCAAGCGTCTGGAGCTTAAGGAGCTCTGCGTCTACAAGGAGGTTCCCCGCCAGTGGATGAAGCAGCTTTTGGAGGCTGCCCGTCTGGCCCCCTCCAGCATGAACAGCCAGCCCTGGAGGTTTGTGGTGTACGACAGCCGTATCCATATTTTTTCCAAGAAGAGGAGCATGGAGCGTTTGAAGCGCTGGGATGAGGTGAATTTCGGAATTATGTTTGCCAACATGATGGTGGTGGCCGAGGAGCTCTGGCTGGATGTGGATTTGATCCGGCTGGAGGAGATCACCCAGAAAAATTTCCCCAACAACCAGTATGTGCTGAGCGCCATTCTGCGCACATAAAAAAATTTAGAAAAAGTGTTGACAGAGAAAAGCGGTTATGGTATATTATAAATCGCTGTAGGGAACACAGCAACATAAGAAGCGCACGAGTGGCTCAGTGGTGGAGTATCGCCTTGCCAAGGCGAGGGTCGCGGGTTCGAATCCCGTCTCGTGCTTAAAGAAAAATCCAGTATCTATGCGGGTTCGCAGAGGATACTGGATTTTTTTCTATGCCTGTTTTATGTCTTTCTCTAACGGTTTTTCTAACGGCTTTTTGAAATGTTGTTCTTCCATGGAAATCATTGAATCATTCAATAATCATGAATTCGCACAAACTGCATAAACATGCGAAATATTCGTTAACTGCAACAACCCCGTTTTTTCATTCACTCCGCTGAAATTTATTGTTATTCTTTTGGTTCTGTAGTAGAATAAGTTCGTAAATAAGTATTACAAAAGTTTGATGACAGGCTATGAAAATTGAAAGGATAAAGAAGATGAGGGAAAAGATGAAAGGGAGTGTTTTTTCAAAAGCAAAAAATTGCCGCATCCTGGCGGCTCTTTTGTGCATGGTTTGGCTCATTGCGGCAGCGCCTTTGCAGTCGTTTGCCGCCGATAAATCCCAAGCCACCGAACGTGCCAATCTTGTTCTGTTCGCATACTTTGCAGATGAGGCGGATACGGACTGGTTTAATAAGGAATCAGATGGGGCTCACACAGACGCTAATACAAAGGGCATGACCAATGTGCAGCGTTTTATCCAGTATTATGATGGAAGCCAGAATCGTTCCTTCTCAAGCTATATGTCAAAAATCTCTGGCGGAACCTATAAGGTAAAAAATATCTTTCCCCAGTATGATGAGAGTACAGGGAAGGTTACGCCTGTGCGGCTTTCTGTGACAGAAGCGGATGCAAAGGCAAAAGACTGCGACGCACAGGTTATAGAAGATTTGGAAAAAGAGATTAATCTATCGGCATGGGCGGATAAGCTTGATTTGAACAATGATGGTGTGATTGACAATGTCAGCGTGGTTCTTCAGAGCAGCAAAGATGGCACCACTGCGGGAACAACTCTGCGGTCCCATAAATTTACCACCTATGCGATAAGCAGCTGGAACGGTACGAGTCTCGCTCCATATACCTTTAATATGCTCAATACAACGTCGCTGAACAATAAGCGGGCGGGGCTGATTGCCCACGAATATCTTCATTCCCTGAATTACCCGGATCTTTACCGTAAGACCGATAGCGATTATCCTGTGGGAAACTGGGATATGATGAGCGCTGACGGCAGGTTCATGGTCTACCCGCTGGCCTACCTGAGAATGGCGATTTCCGGCTGGGCAACAGTACCGGACATCACTGTGGCCGCGTCAAAAACGACAAACAACGCTGACAAAACGATTACCTATGATCTGACGCTGAAGACTATCTCTGACACAAATTTGGATAATGCGGTGATGATCACCTCTCCAAAAAATCCTTATGAAAAGTTTGTCATTGAAGTTCGGGAAAAGCCTGAGGACTATCTTAATGGAGATAGTCTGGACGGCGGTATCCCTAAATCGGGCGTCATTATTTACCGGGTGGATACCACTGTAGAGAATTTCGGCAATTTCTCTGGTCAAACCGGAGTCTATGTCTTTGGCCCGGGAAGTGGTAAAACACGGGAGGATGCCGCTTTAGATGCCGCAAATCCGACCTACGGAAACGCTGACCTAAACGCTAATCTGGATAAGACAGAGGCGATTACCTATTCCGACGGCAGCAATACAGGAATTGTCGTGTCTGAGGTGGGCGATATTCAGGATGGAAAGGTGAGCTTAAAGGTCACTGTGCCGGACTGGTCGTCGCTGGATGCGTGGGAGGATAATGCGGGAGACATTTCCGGTAACTACTCTGTTACCCTGGTTGATCTGGATGGACAGGCAATGGCGATTGCTCAGCAATCACAGTGGAATAATACGGTAAATTTCTACAAGTATTCTAGTGGACAGTGGAGTGCCTCCGATCTGCCAGCTTTAACGGATAATAACTACGTTACTGATGTAAAATTAATAAGTTTTGGTGGTAAGACTTTTGTTTCTTATGTAAGTGTAGACGAATATTCTAGTTATGGTCATGTAAAAGTCTTAGAGAACAACACCTGGAAAGAAATTACTGATTCGTCCAGCCAGAATATTGGTAAGGTTGATAATAATCAGTTGGACATGGGCGTGGCAGGCGGT
>DVHU01000080.1 GCA_018711815.1 Candidatus Egerieimonas intestinavium | reverse complement strand
AAAATAATGAACATAATCGAAAAATCGAGAATTGTCAAGGTGACGGAGCTCAGCAAGGAACTGGAGGCCACAGAGGCCACCATCCGAAGGGATTTGGAGGAGCTGCAGAGCCAGAAGAAGCTGCGGCGGATTCACGGGGGAGCGGTTTTTACCAAGCAGACCAACCAGGATTTTCAGTACGCGGAGCTCTCCATCCTCTGCATGGAAGAGAAAAAGCAGATCGCCCGCCAGGCCTTTTCCTTTGTCAGTGAAAATGATACCCTTCTGCTGGACGGTTCTACTACTGTCTATGAGCTGGGCAAGCTCCTGGCCCAGAGTCCGGTAAAGGGGCTGTCCATCATCACCAATTCCTTTCATCTGATGAACCTTTTTAGCGGCAGCGGCCAGCGGATCATTCACACCGGCGGGGAACTTTCCCCTGGGATGAATTATGCCGCCGGCACAGTCACGGAGCAGATGCTTCGGGGTATCCGGGTGGACAAATGCTTTCTGGGCACCAATGGCATCGAGCCTGCCTACGGGTACTCTGTGCCCTCCTTCCAGGACGCCGCTGTAAAAAAATGTATGCTGCAGGCCGCCAGAGTTTCCTTTATTCTGGCGGATCATACGAAGTTTGGGGAATCCTATATGGCAAAATTCGCGGATTTCGCGGGGGAAGTGGACTATCTCATCACAGATCAGGCTCCTCCGGGTCTGCCCAGCGGCGGTGGTTCTCCTCTGGTGATCCAGGCCCTGGAGCCTGCCTGAACCGGGAAAGATTTTTGAGGATATTTTACAAGCCTTCAGCCCCTGAAAATGTTAGAATAACAGACATGATTACTTGAAACACAGGAGGAAGCTAAAATGGAGCAACAAAAAACTGCAGGGCACCTAGCTGCCCTGCTTACGATTGTCATCTGGGGAACGACGTTTATTTCTACCAAGGTTTTGCTGGCGGATTTTCAGCCGGTGGAGATTCTGTTTTTCCGGTTTGTGCTGGGCTTTTTTGCCCTGCTGGCAGCCTGTCCCAGGCTGCTTAGGGGAACTACCCGCCGGCAGGAGCTCACCTTTGCCGCCGCCGGCCTCTGCGGAGTCTGCCTGTACTATCTGCTGGAAAATATTGCCCTCACTTACACCCTGGCCTCCAATGTTGGGGTGATCATCTCCGTGTCCCCTTTTTTCACGGCCATCCTCTCCCACCTGGCGCGGAAGGGCGAGGAAAAGCTGCAGGCCAACTTTTTTGTGGGCTTCGTGGTGGCCATGGCAGGAATCTGCCTTATCAGCTTTAAGGGCTCGGCCCTGGAGATTAATCCGACGGGGGATCTTCTGGCCCTGGGAGCGGCCTTTATCTGGGCCTGCTACGCAGTTCTGACCAGGCAGATCAGCAATTTTGGCTATCCCACCATCCTCACCACCCGGCGGATATTCTTCTACGGGATTCTCTTCATGATCCCCACGCTGTTTCTCTTTGATTTCCACTGGGATCTGTCCCGGTTCTCCCATCCCGTCTACCTGCTGAACATCCTGTTCCTGGGACTGGGAGCCTCGGCTCTGTGCTTTGTCACCTGGAATTTCGCGGTGAAGCTGCTGGGAGCCGTGAAAACCAGCATCTACATCTATATGGTGCCGGTGATTACCGTCGTCACCTCCGTGCTGATCCTAAAGGAGGAAATCACAGCGGCGGCAGCCCTGGGCATCGCTCTGACTCTGGGGGGACTGCTGCTCTCCGAGGGCAAAGCCCTCTTAAAATCCACAAAACCATAACCAGCAAGGGAAGAAAGAAAACTAGAAAATCTGAAAAGCATTGTTTTTATGATAATATTCCGATAAAATTAGGATAGAATAAAAAGCATGAAAGGAGTGCTTGAACATGATACAAATTCGCCCTGTTTCTGACCTTAGAAATAAATTTCCAGAGATTGAAACCATTGTCAACAGTGGAAGTCCTGTATATCTTACAAAAAACGGATATGGTGCAATGGTTGTACTAAGTCTGGAAGAATATGCCAGTCTGACGGACAGCGTTGAAATGAAACTTGACGAGGCTGACAGACAGGCAGCAGCAACGGATGAAAGACTTTCCCATGAAGCAGTTTTCAGTCATGCAAGGAGCGCGGTACATGGAAAATAAATCCTATCAGCTTAGGTATCTTTGAGCGATCAAGAGTATAAAAGGGGATGCTGCAATTAACGAATGCACCATCCCCTTGACTATCTACTTCCTTTTACTCCTCAGAGAACTGATCGGTGCCTACTCCGCACAGGGGGCATACCCAATCCTCGGGCAGATCCTCAAAGGCAGTTCCTGCTGCTACGCCGTTATCGGGATCGCCAACCTCCGGGTCATACACATAACCGCACACATCACATACATATTTTTTCATTTTTCGTTACCTCCTGGTTTTCTTTTATTTTTCATGAAACAGCGCCGGTAAATCTCCCGGAAGGAGCCTTACTGAAACAGCGCCGCAACACTGTCCTCGATCTCCCGCAGCTGCTCCTGGCTGGGAATGTACTGCTGGCGGATGGGCTCGTGGATAATCTGGCAGCCCATGGACTCCAGCTCCTGGTTCACCAGGGCAATGCTCTGTCCTCCCCAGCCGTAGGAACCAAAGGCGAAGGCCTTGCGGTTCTTAGGGGCCAGACCCTTCATGTAGCACAGGAAGCTGGCCACTGTGGGAAGCATCTGGTTGTTCAGGGTGGGGGATCCCACCGCCACGTAGGCGGACTTCAGCACCTCCGTCATCACATCGGAGATATGGTTGCTCTTCAGATCGAAGAGGCGGGCGGGAATTCCAGCCTTGGAGAAGCCCTCCAGCACAGCCAGGGCCATCTTCTCCGTGGAATGCCACATGGAGTCATAGACCACGCAAGCCTCCTCCTCCAGCTCCGGGCTGGCGAAGTAGTCGTAGGTCTCCAGAATCATGGGAATATGCTCTGTCCAGATGACGCCGTGGCTGGGCGCGATCATGGAAAGCTCCAGTCCTTTTACGACCTCCATAGCCTTTTGAGCCTGGGTGCCGTAGGGCATCAGAATGTTGGCATAGTACTTCTTCGCCTGGGCGAACACCTCGTCCAGATCCACGTCCACATCAAAGTGCAGGTTGGAGGCAAAATGCTGTCCGAAGGCGTCGTTGGAGAACAGAATCTTCTCCTCCGGACAGTAGGTTACCATATTGTCCGGCCAGTGGAGCATGGGGGTGGCCACAAAGGTCAGGTTTCGCTTACCGATATTGAGCACGTCCCCGGCCTTAACGGTCTGGTACTTATAGTCGGCGCCGTAGTGGGCCTGCAGCCCCTTAAGCCCGTTGGGGGCAGAGGTGATGATGATGGCGTTGGGAGCCGCCTTCATCAGCTGGGGCAGAGCGCCGGAGTGATCCATCTCCACATGGTTGGAGATCACATAATCAATCTTTGCCGGATCGATAACCTCGGCGATCCTCTCCAGCATCTCCTGGCCAAAGGGAGCCTTCACCGTATCGATCAGGGTAACCTTCTCATCTAAAATCAAATACGCATTGTAGGTGGATCCGCGATCCGTGGAGTAACCGTGGAATTCCCGCACATCCCAATCCACGGCTCCAACATAATAGATATCCTGGCGAATTTCCAATTTCTGCATGTTGTATCCTCCGTTTCTAGTATCTCTTGTTTAAATTTCATTATACACTCTTTTTATAAAACTGCAAGCAAAACAGGAACGTTTCTTATTTTTGTACAAGGTCTATGTAATCCCGGGAGATTTTGCCGGGGGCTGGCTTTTGAGTTTTCATAATAATTTTATGTCTACTTGCTGTGAGTTACTCCAAGGGCCGTCCCCTTTTCGCCAGCTGCTCCATCACCGAGGGGTACCGCTGATACTCCGTGTGGGGGATGGCTGTGGCGGCCACCATGATCTGCAGGAAGTCCTCCACAGCTCCGAACTGCACATATTCCATCTTATCCAGAATCTCCTCCACCCTCTCCCGGTACTCCCGGTGCAGAAGCATCTGGCGGGCTCCGTCCAGGGAGGTGTTTCCCGGAAGAATCAGCTGATCCCGGGGAATATCCGGGTAGAGGCCCACGGTGACTCCGGCCTCCTTGGAGATATGGGTGCCGAAGGCCCCGGCCACGTAGAACCGCTGAATATCTGACAGCTGCAGTCCCAGCTGGCGCAGCAGGTACTCCACCATGGTGTTGGCCGCCGCCTTGGTCTTCAGGAATTCATCGATGTCGCTCTGGTAAAAGAAAAGCCCCGGCCCGTACTCCACCGCCAGCTCTTGCTCCTCCCGGGGACAGATCAGGGGCGTGCTGCCCTCCTGCAGCTTTCCCCGCATATCCAGCCATCCCTCCAGGAACAGCTGGGCAATCAGATCCACGATTCCCGAGCCGCAGATGCCCCTGGGCTCCTGCTCCCCCAGCACATGGAGATGGAACTGCCCCTCCCGGAGCTCCACCCGGTCCACAGCACCGGGCTCCGCCCGCATACCGGTTTTCACCACGCCGCCCTCCAGGGCCGGGCCCGCGGCTCCGGCGCCGGAGATGAGAAATTCCTGGTTTCCGATGACCAGCTCCCCGTTGGTGCCGATGTCCAGAAAGACACAGAGCTCCTCCCCAAAGGGAATCCCCGTGGCAATCATCCCGCTCAAAATATCTCCTCCCAGATAATTGGCCTTGGAGGGATAGCTGTACACATGGCCCTTCAGGGGAAAACCCAGCTCCTCCCCCCGGTACACCTGGGGAGCCAGGGTGCGCACCGCGTAGGGAGCGGCAAAAACCGGGAAGGGATCCAGCCCGTAGAGGAAATGGGTCATGGTGGTGTTCCCGGAGACCACAAGATTCAGGCAGTCCCGGGAGATGGAAATCCCGGTCTCCTCTTCCGCCCGATCAAAAAGGGCCTGAAAGCTCTCCAGGGTCTCGCGCCTCAGCTCCTCCAGGCGCTCCGGGTGATCCTTGCAGTAAAAAATCCGGGTGAGAATGTCCTCCCCGTAGGCGGTCTGGCGGTTCAGACCGCTGGTCTGGTACAGCACCTCCCCGGTGTCCATATGGATGAGTTCCAGGGCCAGGGTGGTACTCCCCAGATCAGCGCAGAGCCCGTAGTGGCGCTGGGTGGTGTCCCCCTTTTCCAGCTCCACCAGGTGCCAGCGATAGCCGTCCCAGGAGAGGCTGGCGGTCACCTGCCAGCAGGCCTCCTGGCACAGGGCGCTCATTTTTCTCAGCACCGGCAGCTCCAGGATCACCTGGTGAAATTCCGGGCGCAGGCTGCGCAGCAGACGCTCCTGGTCCGGACAGTTATCCTCCTCCGTGGGGGGCTCCAAAATCAAATATCTCTTTCTGCTCCAGCTGTCTATTGTCACTGACTGCTATCCTCCCTTTCGTAAAATCATACTCTCTAAACTCGTACTTGATAAGAGAGTAATCCTTTTTCCCGGCCCAGTCAAGGGCTCCGGGGAAGTTTCAGCGGCCCTTAAGAGATTCCACAGTCTGGATTTTACACAAGCAGAGCCACCTCCGCCGGGGAGGAGGCCGCTCCCCGCACCTGGTAGCTTCCGAGACCCTTCCCCTGGGGAAAACCGTAACCGTAGGTGACGGCCAGAAAGTCAATTCCCGTCTCCAGGGCCCCCAGGGCGTCGTATTCGCTGTCTCCCACAAGGATCGTTTCCCCGGCGGGAGCCGAGAGATCCTCCATGCACCTTTTCAGCAGCTGCGCCTTGGTCAAGGTGTCCCCCTGATCCATCCCCCGGATGGCGTCAAAGTAAGAGACAAGACCCAGATTTTTCAGCATTTCAGCGGCAAATATCTCATTTTTCAGGGTGGCCAGCCCCAGGGATTTTCCCCGGGCCTTCAGGGTGGCCAGAAGGGCGCTCATCCCCTGGTAAGCCTGGGCCATATGCTTACCCTCCCGGTCATAGCAGGTCCGGTAGTAGGCCGTGGCCTGCAGGGCCCGGTCATGGCTTAGGCCGCACTGGTTCTGAAAAACCTCCAAGAGGGGCGCACCGATAACCTCCCGCACAAACTCCTCCCCGGGAAAGGGAAGGCCCAGACGCCGGAAGGCGTAGCTGTAGCTGGCTCTGATTCCCGGATAGGTGTCTGCCAGAGTGCCGTCCAGATCGAACAATACACAGCTATACATTCTGCTCCTCCCTCTGATAGGGGGAGGGAGTCAAAAAGTGAAGGGCAAGAGAACGCTCCAATTCCCGCAGCTGCTCCCCCATCATCTCCTGCTGCTGCCGAAACTCCTGCCCCGGAAATCCGTCGAAGCCGGCCAGATAGACCTCCTGGGCTCCGCAGCGGCGCAGAAGCTTTAGGAGCATCAGGCCCGCATTGTCAAAGACCAGCCCCTCATCGGAGGTGTAGCTGTCGTAGTCCACCTGCAGGCAGGGCTGCCCGGCGGATAGGTTGGAGGTGAGAATCAGCTGTACCTGGGACAGCTGCGCCCCCTCCCGGGTCACCCGCTCCAGACGCTTGTGGTTGCTGAAAAAGCAGGCGTCCAAGGGCAGCTGCTGATCTGCGAAGTTGACGGCGATCACATAGGGAACCTTTTCCCGGATAAAGGCTTCTATCTCCTCCCGGCGCTGGGCGAGGCTCTCCCCGGGAGCCAGCAGGAGCAGCGCCCTTCCCCGGATCAGCTCCTCCAGCTGCTCCACCGCCTCCCGGTCGTCGATCTTCCGGCTCTGGAATTGGCTGTAGAGACGCTCGATCAGCTGTTGGTCGTAGAGAACCCGGCTCTTTCGGGGAATGGACTGGATAATCTTCTCCATATCCTTGGTGGTCAGGGTCTGCTTGTTGATCAGGTAGGAGGCATAGTTGGGGTGGCAGACCTCGCTGGCGGCGATGTGATAAGCCATGGTGTAGCCCCACTCAAACTGCCGCCGGATAGGGCGGATATACTCGTCGTAGATATCCATAACTATGGAAACATCGTACTTGGAGGCGATATTTTTGTTGATATACTGGGCGATCAGCTCCGTGGGCAGGTTTCCCGCTCCCCGGCCCATGCCGTAGACGGAGGAGTCCAGAATCAGCGTCCGCTTGGTCTGGATTTTCCCCAGCACCTGGGCGTTGGAGAAGGCCAGCTGCAGATTGTTGTGGCCGTGGAAGCCCAGATGGATCTCCGGATCCATGTTCTGATCGATCAGATAAAACCGATGGGACACATCGTTTCTGTACATACTGCCCAGGGTGTCCACAATGTAGAAGGCGTAGGGCCTCAGACGGTTCATCCGCTCCACCAGGGACAAAAGCTCAATGTCGCTGTAGAAAACGCTGCCCACCGGCTGCATAAAAACCTTGTAGCCCTTATCCTGGATGATCTGAGCCCACTGAATAGCCTTGAGGATCTCGTGCTTGTGGAAGGTCAGCCGGATCCCGTCGATGCTCCGGCCGTTCCAGGGCTGCAGCTTCTGGGGCTGCAGCTCCTTCTCCCCCATGGCGATCATGGCCACATACATGGCCCGGCGCTCCTCCCGGGGCAGCACCGGCTCAATGGCCTGGGCATTGGAGAACAGGGAACACTCCTCCTCATGAACCATGCCGGTGAGAAACCCGCACTCGATAATATCGATATTGGCCCGCTCCAGCTTGTCCAGGATGGCGGTGATGGCCCTCCTGCCGAATCTCCAATCGTTAATATAGCCCCCGTCCCTGAGGGTACAGTCTAAGATTTGCATACTCACAGCTTCAGCTCTCCTCTCTTTAATTTTTCCTCCACCACTGCCCGGACGTATTCCAGATCCTTGGGGGTATCCACCGACAGGGTAGCCGCCTCCACGGGGATCATCCTGAGCCTTTTCCCGTTCTCCAGGAACCGCAGCTCGTTGATATCCTCCACGGCCTCCAGCCTTCCACGGGGCGTCTCCGCGAAAAATCGCAGGGCCTCCAGGGTGTAGGCCAGAATCCCCAGATGCTTGTAGAAGTCGTATCGGATGCTGGCCTTGGGATGCGGGATGGGGCTTCTGGAAAAGAACAGGGCATATCCCTGAGGATCTGTCACCACCTTAATGTTGGAGTCATCCACCGCCTCCACCGGATTGGCGATTCTGGTCATCAGGTTGGCGGCGAAGAATCCCTCCAATCTTTGGGGGATAATCCGCTCCACCAGCGCCGGATCAATCAGCGGCTCGTCGCCGTTGACGCAGACATAGAGCTCTGCCGGTATCTGCCGGGCGGCCTCATAGACCCGCTCCGTGCTGGTGGTATGGTCGGGGGATGTCATCAGGCAGGGAATATGAAATTCCCGGCAGGCCGCCTCCACCTGGAGGCTGTCCGTGGCCGCCCAGACCTCCTCCACTCCCCGGGCCTTCTTCACCCGGCTGTATACCCACCAGAGCATGGGCCTCCCGCAGATGTCCGCCAGGGGCTTTCCCTTAAGCCGGCTGGAGTCGTACCTGGCCGGAATAATTACCGCTGTCTTCATGGTCTCTCTCCTCCTATCTTCCCAACCATTTTCCCAGAGCCCTCAAGGGCCTGGTTATCTTCCAGCAGGTGGAGCTCTCATAGAGCTCCGCCACCTGCCGGGCCCGCTCCTCTATCTGCTGCTCCCTCAGGCTTCCGCCGGAAACGGGCTCCTGCAAGGACTGCTTTCCCGCGGGTCCCCGGCTGTCTCTCTCCCGCTTATATAGGTTCCAGTTTTCCATGAGCCTCTCCGACCACAGCCTGAGGGCGCCGTCGCTGACCAGCTGATACCCCCTGGGCACCGGGTACCCGGCGTAGCTGCAGCAGTTCTCCCCGTCCTGCATATCGTAGGAGAGAATGCTGGGAAGGTACACCTGAACCTCTTTTTGCAGAAGCTGGTTCCGGCCGTTGGCCTGCAGGCCGAAGTGGACCATGAGGAAATCCCGTATCCGCTCCCCCAGGGGCAGCAGGGCCTGGTTAAAAATATTTTTCTCCCAGTAGGTGTCCAGCAGGGCCTGGATCACGTAGTGCTCCCGCAGGGCCCCGAAGCAGCCGGCGCTCACGGACTCCTGGTCCTCAAAGCCGAAGAATACCCGGTTCATCCGCAGGGCTTTTAAGGGCAGCTTCACCCGGTATTCCGGGAATACCACCAGGCCGCCCTCCTGTTTTAAAAGGTACAGGGCCGCGTACTCCTCTGCATAGGAAAAGTTTCCACGCTCCACGGCCTCCTGCACCGAGGGAGGCAGCGGCAGGGTCTTTAAAATCTCTTCCCCCGCCTCCAAAAGCCGTGACTGAGGGAAATGTTCCCTGAGGGAATCCCGGTAACCCTGGGGGATTTCCCGGAGAATATGGACGCAGATGAAAGTGTCGGGAATCACCTCCCGATCCAGGAAATCCAACAGCTTTCCGGTCTTTTTATCCTTCTTAAGGTAGGGATTCATGAGAAAATAGCGCTTGTACTCCTGAAGAAAATCTACGAAATCCGCCTGAAACAGTCTTCGGGAATCCGTCATGTTCCAAAGAATCTGCCGGGCGGCGCAGTAGACCGCCTCCTCTCGGAAGTCGGGGCTGCACTCCTCCAGAAATTCCCGGTAGGCCTTCACAATGTCCACCATGGCGCCCACCTGGGAGGTGGAGATGGTGTTGGACCGGCGGTAATAATTATAAAAGGGCTTCTTCACATAGCCCATGTGGGGATAGCGGCTCACCAGAGCCGGAATCAGGGCGATATCCTCAAAGAGCATCCTCTGATAGCGGTTTTCCTGCCAGATTGCGCGCTTAAACAGCTTATTGACGCTGTAGGTGATATTGTTTCCCCGGGCAATATAGTCTCCGGGATCGATCTCCTCCCGGGGATAGGAGACGCTTATCACGCTTCTGTCCTCCTCCACGTAGAGGATGTTCACGTCGCACATAACAATGTCGTAATCCCCCTCCCGGGCCTTCTCATACATCTCCTGATACATCTGGGGCTCCACCGTATCGTCGGAGTCCAAAAAGGCCAGGTATTCTCCCCGGGCCGCCTGGGCCCCGGCGTTCCTGGCCAGACCCAGCCCCTCATTTTCCTTGTGAATCACCCGGATCAGCTGAGGATACTGACGGGCGTACCGGTCGCAGATTTCCGGGGAGCCGTCGGGGCTCCCGTCGTCCACCAGGATAATCTCCTTCTCCTCCAGGGTCTGAGCCAGGGCTGAGTCCACCGCCCGCTCCAGGTAGGCCTCCACCTGATAAACCGGAATGATTACCGAAACCTTTATCTCACTCATGCTTTCCTCCTAAATAATCCAGGATTCGCTCCAGCTCGTAGATGGTCCGGGGCACGTAGTAATGCTCCCCGGCAAACTGGGACTGAAATTTTCTCAGATACCGCTGCAGAACGGGATCCTCCTTCCAGAGCACCTTCCCCTGAAAGAGCCGGTAGAGCATCACCGTGTTCATATCCAGGCCGAACACCAGCCGTCCCGTCAGGGCTGCGTTGGAGCAGACCGTCAGCAGCGTGATTCCCCTGGCCCCCTCATTTAACAGCAGCAGCTCCCAGGGAACCCGGCTCTCATACCGGCGGCTTAAGCCCAGCTTCCAGGGAAGATTTTCCGGGTTCCTGGGGTGAGGCTTTACCAGGAAATTCTCCTGTCCCACCGCGTCCCGGCAGATGCCCATCAGCTCCAGGTCATTGGTGGCGATTCCCTCCGCCCGGAAGGACTGCTCCAGGAAGAGAAACCTGGCCTCCTGCCGGGGGCTTTTGTAGTCGAAAATATAGTTTAACAGCTCCACCAGCTTTCGATCCTCCGGGGATATCTTCGGCAGAGGCCGGTTGGGGAGCTTATCCCCCCGCATGGCCAGCCGGGGCTCATAGAGGAGTACCTCCTTTACCTTCCCGGCCAGGAGACTGCCCTGGGGATGGCGGTTCACCAAAGCCCGGTCCTGCCGCAGATAGTCGATCACGTAGGTGGAAAATCCATCCTCGTAGCAGATAAATTCACAGGCCTCTTCCGCATACCGGCAGGCCAGCATCCGGGTAAAAATATCGAAATTTGAAAAGTATACGGCGCTGTAGTCCTCCAGCTCCTGGCTCAGGCAGAACCTTAAGTGGCTCTCCGCCCGCCAAAATCCCTCGGTCAGCTCCTTTTCCTTGGCCAGGCCGTAGGTGCGGTTCAGCTCCCGCACCCGGGCCTCCAGCACCCGGTCAAAGAGCCCCAGCTCCCGGATCCGGGGAACCCGCTCCTGAAAATCAGGGGTTACGTCCGTCACCACCAAATCCGAGGGGATTCCCCCCAGAAGGCTCCTGCGCATATGCACCGCCGTCAGCAGCTGATAGACGGAATTGACAATCACCAGATTCCTGGCTGCTCTCATAAAACGACCTCCCTATTCTCTCAATCTGAAAATGCTCCTCCAGGTTGGCGCAGCTGGTGGAGTCAAAGGTACACACCCTCCGGGGCCGCCGGTAAAAGACGTAAGGCAGAAGCTCCGCAGGGAACACCTGCCGCAGAATCCGGCACCCCGGCAGAAGCTGCCGGTAGTCCAGGGTGTCGTCCGGGTGGGGCTTCACCAATACCCTTCTCCCCCTAAGATGCTGTTCCCAGAGCCGCCGGTAGGCCTCCCGCTGCCCCTGGAGGCTTCCTATGCCCAGCCGGGCCAGCTGCTGGGTAAGAAGGATGGTGTCCGCCCGGGTCCAGATCCGCCGGGACACAAAGAGCCTCACCAGCTTTTTGCGTTGGCGGCAGGGCAGCTTTCCCAGGGCCTTCTCCACGGAGAAATCCTCCAGGGCTTTCCCCGAAAGGTTCCCCTCTTGCAGGGCCCTCGCCCCCTGCTTTTGGGCCTTTTTCAGACAGATAATCCTCCCAATCTGCGGGCAGCTGCCGTCAAAGAGGCCGTACTTTTGGGCTATCCGGGCGTGAAGGGGATAGCGGCCCAGCAGGGGCCTGTAAAGGGCTTCCGGGCGGCTTAGCATCCCCGCCGCGTCCTCAAACATGGTGAAGGGCAGCCGCTCCTCAATCAGATACAAGGAGAAATAAAAATGGCTTCCGGCCACATAGATTTCCGAAAAGCCCCTAAACCCCCGGGGAAATAGTTCCAGAACCCGCCGCCGGACCTGGCGGAAAATCTCCTCCTCCTGGGTGTGGGGAATCTCCAGATAGGGAAAGAGCTTCACCTCCTGGAAAAATCCCCGGGTCTTAAGCTTCCGGTACCACGGGTACTTCTCCCGGATAAAGTCCGGCAGGATGAGCGCCGCCTCCTCCCGGGGATGGCGAACCAGCCGATGCAGCGTCACCTCCAATAGCTGATAGGAACTGACCGCGTGATACAAAACCATGCCCTCGCCTCCTAGTTCAAATTTGCCTCATCCAGCAGAGGCTTAAGTTCCCGGAGAAATCTCCGGTTCTTTGGCGCTTCCGCCAGAGCCATGGGCGCGTAGGCGTCCCGGCCGCTGATGGGAAGAGAAAGACCCAGCTGCCTCTCCGCCTCCAGAAAACACTCAACAAAATCCAGGATTCCCCGGTGGATTTCCCCAAGCTTCCCCTCATCCACCGCTAATGGTTCTCTTTTGAGCAGGCAGCCGCCCCGGCCGTCCGGGTAGAAACCTGTAAGGCTCCCCTCCGGCGCTCCCAAGAGCAGCTCCCAGTAGAGGTTGTGGCCCCGGCGAAGGCTGTGGAGCTTCCAGAGATCCCGGTTCTCCCGGGGGGAAAAGAGATAAGATACCAGCTTCCCCTGCAAAAAGTAAGGCTCCCAGCTCTCTCCCTCGGGATTTTCCGCCCCCAGGGTTCCCCCCAGGATGCCGGTGACGGGGCAGTTCAGCTGCCACAGCGTATTTACCGCATAGTCCAGCATCACCGGCCCGCTGCCCGCCCAGCCCATATCCACAGCCCCCGCCCGACGGCTTTCGGCCAGCAGCTTTTGGTAGTAAAGCTTCGCCGCCTCCCGCTGGGGACGGTAGATTTCCAAAACCTGATCCCAGTTCTCTGTGAGATAGGTTTTGACCTTTTGGCCGTTTCTATGCGTGAGGATTTCCTCCGGAGAAAGTTTCATCTGGAGGCAGAGCCCCGGCAGGAGCTCCTGAAGCTCCATGGCCTTAAAGGCTTCCCGGAGGGTGTATCCGCCTCCCGCCTTGTGCCAGAGGAAGCGCCGGAAATATTCCCCCCTAAAGCCCTCCGCCGTAAGCTTCAGGGCCGCCCGCCGGGACCAGCAGGCGTAAATTGTCCGCTCCCGGGGGTACAGCCGCCCGTACAGCTGATGCAGCAGGCAGCCGTCCCGGGAGAGAAATAAAAGAGTGTCCAGCTGCCGGCTTTCGGCCTGCTGGTGGATGAAGCGGCAGTAGCCTAAGGCAAACAGGCCTCCGTAGATAAAGCCGTACTCGTACTCTCGGGAATAAAGCTTAAGGCCGCTGTGGATCCGGGCGTTGATTAGGCCGCGGTAGATACTTCCGGTCAAGGGGGAGAGATCCCGGGCCCGGTAGGGCTTCCCCGCCCGGTTCACCTGGGGCAGCAAAAAAGCGTCTATGCCCCGGGATCGGGCCTGGCGGCCGTCCGCCTGGGGATTGTCTCCCAGATGGGCCCGCCTGCCCCCGGCGGCTGCCAGGCAGTCATAGAGACCGCCCTCCCCCTTGGAGCAGCCCCGGTCTCCGGAGACCAGATATTGGCAAAATTCCGGGTAGCCCTTCTCCAGAAGGAGCCTTCTCACCCGCTCCTTCCCCAGGTACATATCCGACACCGCCGCCAGGGGCAGCCCCCGGCGATACAGTTCCCAGACCACCGGCAGCAGCTCCCGGTTGGGAATACAGCACCGCAGCTCCCAGCGGTACTCTGCCTCCATTCCCTGGGTTCGGGGAATTCCCGTTTCCCGCTCCACCTGGACCCAGATCTCCTCCAGGGTGACCTCCCCGGTGCCCCGCAGCCTCTGGGCTTCCCTCCGGGCCCTCTTCTCCGCCTCCGCCCGCAGCTCCCGAAAGCCCGGGCAATTCAGCTCCATCCCCACCAGAGAGAAAACATCCCGGGGATCCTCCACCACCCGAAAAAGCAAGGTGTCAAAAACATCGAAGGATACGGCCTCATAGTCCAGAAGTTTTTCGGTCAGCGCCCGGGGGCTCTCCCTGTAGGACAGGGCGGACTCCGGCTCTTGCCAGCAAAGCCTCCTCTCCTCCCGGGCCGGGTGACGGACCGACTCCCCCAGACCCCTGAGGAAGAACAGATGGTAGCCCAGATTCAGGAGCAGCAGATAGATAAGGCCGGATATCCGGCCCCTTCTCTGGCGAAAGTCCAGGTACCGCTCCCGGATGCCGGGCACCCGCCCCGCCAGCTGCTCATAGAGCCAGGCCTTCACCGCTTCCTCCCCATTTCCTCATAGGCCTGGCACACCTGCCGGGGATCCCCCTGGCAGCGCAGCTTCCCCTTTTCTATCCAGATGGCCTTAGTGCAGTTGCTGCGGATCACCGGCGTGGAGTGGGAGACAATCAGCACCGTGGAGCCCCCGCCAATCATCTCCTTGATCCTGGCCTCACTCTTCTGCCGGAAGAAGAGATCGCCGACGCTCAGGACCTCGTCAAGGATCAGGATCTCCGGGGCCTCCCGGACCGTGGCGATGGCAAAGCCCAGCCGGGAGACCATCCCGGAGGAATAATTGCGCACCTTCTCCCCCATGAAGCCCTCCAGCTCCGCGAAACGCACGATCTTCTCATAATTTTCGTCGATAAACTCCTTGGTATAGCCGATGATGGCACCGTTTAGATAGACGTTTTCCCGGCCGGTGAGCTCCAGGTCAAAGCCGGTGCCCAGGGTCAGAAGCTGTACCCGGCTGCGGTCCACCGCCACCCGGCCGAAGGTGGGCCTTAGGGCCCCGGAAATGATCTTTAAAAGGGTGCTCTTTCCGGAACCGTTGGTGCCGATAATCCCCACCACCTCCCCCTTATCCACGGAAAAGCTCACATCGTCCAGGGCCCTTAAGCGCTCCCGCTTTCTCTGGCCCTTGGCGGCCTTAATCAAAAACTCCTTCAGGCTCGTGCTCTCGTCCCTCTCCCGGATAAATTCCATGGTCACATGCTCCACGGAAATCTCTGTCTCTCCCATCAGGCACCTCCTATAATTTCTGAATCATCCGGTCTCTCTTCCGGCGAAAGACGGCCGTCCCCGCCAGGTATGCCCCCGCCGCCCAGAGGAACATCTGCGCCGACGCCAGCGGGGTGGGAAGCCTTCCCTCCATCACCAGGCCCCGCAGACAGTCGATGTAGAGATAAAGGGGATTGTGCTCCACCACCCGCCGCATGATCCCTTCCAGCTGGCTTACCGGGTAAAAAATGGCGGAACAGTACATCCACAGGGTCAGCAGCACCGTGTACAGATGCTTCACATCCCCGAAAAACACGCAGGCCGCGGACAGCAGGTAGGAAATCCCCAGGGCAAAGAGAAAGAGCAGAAGAAACACCGCCGGGGCCAGGAGAAGGGCGGGCCTTGGACGCACCCGGAACACCGCCAGCATCACCCCGTAGGCTAGCAGGGAGTAGGCCAGGTTCACCATGGCCGTGTAGACCCTAGCCAGGATAAAGAGCTCCATGGGAAAGCGCACCTTTAACAGCAAGGTTTTGTTGTCCGCCAGGGTGCTCATGGAGGAGACGGTGGCGGCGGTGAAGGTCTGCCAGACCAGATACCCGGTGAGATAATAGATGGGGTAATTCTCTATGGACCGCCGGAACATCCGGGAGAAAATCAGGGACAAGACCGCCATGGACAGCAGGGGATTCAGCACACTCCAGAGGATACCCAAATAGGATCTGGCGTACTTGCGGCGGATTTCCCGGGCGGTCAGCTGGCGGATGAGGAAGGTATACTGTTTTACTTTTTCCCGGCTCACGGCAGAATCTCCCCCTTTCTCTTTCTCTGGCGGTAGGCCAGGATCCTGCGCAGCTGGCGCAGGTATTGGAAGCCCAGGTAGGCCCGCAGGTGGGAGCTCCCGCTCTCCCCGGCCAGCAGGGCGCTGGCCGGATACCAGGCGCTCTGGCCGAAGGGGCGCCCGGTCTTCTCCCCCGTCAGAGGCGCCGCCAGGGGCCCCTGCTCCCAGGAGAGCACATCGTCGCAGAAGGCGATGGAGCCAAAGCTTTTGGCCTCCGGAAGGGAGGGTCTTAGCATCAGGGCTTCCAGGAGACGCCCCAGCGCCTGGAGGTTCATCTCCTCACCCTCCGCGAAAAAATCTCTCCGGTCCAGACTTTTGGACAGGGTCTCCAGATAGTTCAGCATCTCTCTTCCCAGCCTCTGGGTTAATGCCCTGCGCTGCTCCTGCAGGGGCGCGTACACCGGAATCACCGCGCCCCCGCAGTTTCTGTACTCCACTGTCATGCCGTGGGGGGCGGTGAACACCGCCTCGAAAAGACAGTTGTTGAAGCGGGCCTTCCTGATAAGGTTTCCCTCCGGGGAAAAGTAAAAGCAGCGGTAATCCCGGCGGCGCACTCCCTCCGGCAGATCATAGAGTCCCCAGTAATAGCCCTCCAGGACACTTTTTCGCCCCATGCCCCTTAAAACCTGGCCCAGGGTTTTCTGGACAGAGCCCACCCACCCGCTGTCCACCAGGGCGTCCCCGGCGGCCTCTATAAGGCCCTCCTGGGCCAAATATTTCTCCAGAAGGGGCAGGGCCCGGCGGGAGTGAGAGTCCATCCGGGCCAGAAAGGATTCCGACCGGGCCAGCTGCTCTCTAACCCGAGGCAAGTCCCGCCGGGGAATAATCTCCCCGGATTTCCAGGGAAGATTCAGCTCTCCCAGCACTTCCCGTATCTCCCCCTCACCCAGGGCTGCCCGGGCCAGAAGCTTCTTTGGCGTCACCTCCAGGCCGTCCCGGCAGATAAAGTCAAGAGCCGCCTCATGGTCCAGATGGTAGCAGGGCACCCGCAGGGAATACCGGGAGCAGCTCAAGTACCGGCAATCCAGGGGAAGGCTGTGTTCCCGGCAGAGAAGCTGGGCGCCCTTCCAGAAAAAGTAACCGTCCCGGGACAGAAAGTACAGCCGCTCCTTGCCCCGCAGAAGGGCGTCCCGCAAAAGCCACAGGAGAAACCCGCCCAGGGCCGGGCCAAAAACCAGGGCTCCCCCCAGGTCAAAGGCCTCCCGGCTGCTAGCCCGGGAATCGCTATCCAGAGCCGCGTAAAGGCGGGGGGACTTCTCTAAGATTCTTCTATAGATTTTTTCTTTTTCTTCCATGGTCGCGCTTCACCCACTTTCTGATTTGATGGTGCAGGGGACCCGGCACCAGGCCGGCCAGAAGAGGCTTCCCCACGTAGGCCAGAGTCTCTGCCCTGAGGATCCCCAAGCTTCGGAATCCCCGCCAGCGAAGCATAGCCTCCCGCCAGCGCCGGCCAAGGGTTCTCCTGCGGTGGGACAGGCAATCCTCCCGGTAACGCAGCAGAGGCTCCTGGAGGTTAGCCCCCCGGTACCCTCTGCTGTGCAGCCGCAGAAAAAGCTCGTAATCTTCACACTGGCGATACCGGCGGCTGGTGTCGTAGCCTCCGCTTTCCAGCAGCACCTGCCGGCGGAACATGACCGTTGGATGGATGTAGGGGGAATTATAGAGAAAATCCTCTTTTCCGGGTACCGCCGGCACCGGCTGAAAGCCCCAGACTCCCTCGTCGTCTGTCAGCTGGGCGCAGGAGCCCACCCACTGGAAACGGGGGTGCTTCTCCAGGAAGGCATACTGACGGGCCAGCCGGTCCCCTCGGCACAAATCATCCGCATCCATCCGGGCCAGGTATCTCCCCCGGGCCCGTCGGATACAGGCGTTTAAGGCCGCCGCCAGCCCCCGGTTTTTCCCGCCCCGCACATAGCGGATCCGTCTGTCCATCCGGGCCGCCCTGCGGATGAGGGCGGCGCACTCCTCCCGGGAGCCGTCATCATAGAGAATCATCTCCCAGTCTCTGAAGCTCTGTCTGACTATGGAGGCCACCGCCCGGCGAAGCCTTTGCTCATCCTCCGGATTATAGACTCCCATGATCACGGTGATCTCCGGCTGCTTTTTTCTCTGCCTCTTCATCTGCCTCCCCATGTGCTTCTTCTCTGGCTTCCCCATCTGCTCCTCCATCTGCCGCTCCTTCCCGCAAATTTCCCCTTTCCCCGGGATCTCTGCCGGATAATCATCCGGTTTGCCCTCCGGTAGATTCGTTCCATCACCGCCCGGGAATACCGCAGGTCAAAGGGCCGGGATGAGCGGAGGCAGGCTTTTCTCATCCGCCTTCGCCGGTTCTCCTCCATGCCCTGCAGGCGCAGAATTTCTGCGGCGAAGGCCTCCGGCTGATCCCAGGGGCACAGGTAACCGTTCTCCCCAGGCCTTACGTACTCCCGGCTTCCCCGATTCTCCGCCGCCAGCACGGGAATCCCCATGGAGAGGGCCTCCAGGGCCGCCATTCCCAGCCCCTCCCGGCGGGAGGGAAAAACAAAGAGATCTGCCGCCGCCAGCACCTGGCGCACCTGGGAGCAGTGACCGTAGAGCCGCACCCGGCCCGAGAGTCCCCGGCGCCTGATCCAGCCATCCAGCTGTTCCTGGTAATAGCCCCCGCCGCAGATTCCGTATTGGAATCCCTCCAGGGAGCCCCGCTTCTTTCGGATGAACATAAGGGCCTCCAGCACTGCCCGGTGATTTTTATTTTCGTTGAGCTCCCCCACGGAGACCAGGAAGAAATCCTCCCCGATCCCCAGCTGTCTCCGGGCTTCCTGCCGCTCCTCCCCGGTGGGCGGGGAGAATTTCTTCCGGTCCAGACCCACCCCGGGAATCCGGTATACCTCCCCTCTCCGGCGAAGGGGAAGGCGCTTGGCCAGCAGCTGATCCTCCCGGTTGATCACCAGCAAAATGTCCGTCCCTCTGGCCAGCAGATACTCCACCGGGTAGTAAAAGAGCCAGGAGAGGACTGAGGCTCCCCGATAAAAATGAAATCCGTGGGCGGTATAGATCACCAGGGGGCTCTCCCGGGATATCATCCCCGCCAGCCTTCCCAGCAGTCCCCCCACGGGCGTGTGACAGTGAATCAGGCAGATATGATACCGCCCAATCAGCTCCAGAATCTCCCTCAGAGCCCTCAGATTCATGGTCAGCAGAAAAGGAGACCGGGCCATGGTTACCTGGTGAGTGAGGATTCCCCGCTTTTTCAGCCGCTCTTCCCCGGAAAACCAGGAGGGCTCCCGCAGGTTGGCCCCATAGTGGACCCGGTAGCCCAGCCTCTGCAGAAGCCGGGCGTCGCTCAGTTCAAATTTTTCCATAAAGTCTCCGGTGGTAGCCAGAATCAACGCGTGTTTTTCCATAAAAAAATCTCCTGCAAACAGTTTCACCATTTGCAGGAGATTTATTCTCTTTTCTGTATTCCCTTAAGACAGCTCGAACATGCCGTGGTACAGCTGATAGTATTCGCCCTTCATATCCAAAAGCTCCTGGTGCTCCCCTCGCTCAATAATCTGTCCGTTTTCCAGAACGATAATGGCGTCGGCATTGCGCACGGTGGAGAGCCGGTGGGCGATGACAAATACCGTCCTTCCCTCCATCAGCTGATCCATACCCTTTTCAATCAAGGCCTCCGTCCGGGTATCGATGCTGGAGGTGGCTTCATCCAAAATCAGCACCGGCGGGTCGGACACCGCCGCCCGGGCGATGGCCAGCAGCTGCCGTTGGCCCTGGGAAAGATTTGCCCCGTCCCCGGTGACCATAGTGCTGTACCCCTCGGGCAGACGCCGGATGAAGGAATCCGCATTGGCGATTTTGGCTGCCCGCTCGATCTCCTCCTGGGTGGCGTCCAGCTTTCCGAAACGGATATTGTCGGCGATGGTGCCGGTGAAAAGGTGCGTATCCTGGAGCACGATCCCCAGGGAGCGCCGCAGGTCGTCCTTCTTAATCTCCTTCACGTCTATGCCGTCGTAGACCACCTGCCCTCCCTGGACGTCGTAGAAGCGGTTGATCAGGTTGGTGATGGTGGTCTTTCCCGCGCCGGTGGAACCCACGAAGGCGATCTTCTGTCCCGGCTTGGCGTAGAGGCTGATATCCTTCAGGATCATCCGGCTGTCGTCGTAGCCGAAGGATACCCCCTTAAACCGCACGTCGCCTCTCAGGGGAACCAGGGATCCCTCCGGCAGGGACCAGGCCCAGCGGCCGGTCTTCTCCCGGCAGGGAACCAGCCGTCCCGCCTCCTCCCGGACATTTACCAGAGTCACCCGCCCATCATCCACTTCCTGGGGCTGGCCCATGACCTCAAAGATCCGCTCCGCCCCAGCCAGGGCCGCCAGCAGGAAATTGCTCTGCATGGTGAACTGGTTGATGGGCATGGCTGCCTGGCGCACGAAAACCAGGTAGCTGGCCAGGCTTCCCACGTCGGTGAGATTGTTCATGGCCATGATCCCTCCCAGCACCGCCACCACCGCGTAATTGATGTAGGATATGGTCACCACCGCGGGCACCATGGTGGCGGCGTAGCTCTGGGCTCCGGTTCCTGCCTGGCGCAGGCGCTCGTTTTTCTCCCGGAAGGCCGCCAGATTCTTCTCCTCGTAGTTGAAGACCTTGACCACCTTCTGGCCGCTGACCATCTCCTGGATGTAGCCGTCCAGGTCTCCCAGAGCCTCCTGCTGTTTGGAGAAATAGGCCTTGCTTCTCTTTCCGCTGTAGCGGATATACAGAAACATAGCCAGATAGCCCACCACCACCAGCAGGGACAGCCTCCAGTTGAGGATAAACAGAAGGGTCAGGGTGCCGGTGATCTGGATGAAGCTCTGAATCACCATGGCGAAGCTGTTATTTAAGGCGTCGGAGATGGTATCCACGTCGTTGGTAAAATAACTCATGATATCCCCGTGGCGCTGGGTGTCAAAAAATTTCAAGGGCAGGGTCTGCAGATGGGAAAAGAGATCCCTGCGGATATCCATCAGCACCTTCTGGGCCGCCCGCACCATGATCTGGGTGTACCCGTAGGCCGCCAGAACTCCGGTCAGGTAGATTCCGGCAGTGATAGCCACGCCTCGAACCAGCGCCTGCAGATCCCCGGCCACCAGGTTATTGACCACGGGCCGGATCATGTAGGTGCCCAGCAGGTTGGCTCCGGCGCTGACGGTCACCAAGAGCGCCACCAGAAGCAGCAGCACCTTGTGGCGGCCCATGTAAGAAAGCAGGGCGCCCACGGTCTTTTTCAAATTCTTCGGCTTTTTATTACTGATCCGTGCCAAGGCCGTCCCCTCCTTTCATCTGAGAAGCGTAGATCTCCTGGTAGATGGGATCATAGGCCAGCAGTTCCCGGTGAGTTCCCACCGCATGGACCCGCCCGTCCTCCAGGATGATGATCTGATCCGTGTGGATGACGGAGGTGATCCTCTGGGCGATGATCAGCTTCGTCACCTCCGTCAGGGAGGCCAGAGCCCCCCGAATCTTGACCTCCGTGGCCGTATCCACGGCGCTGGTGGAGTCGTCGAAAATCAGTACCTTTGGCTTCTTCAGCAGGGTTCTGGCGATGCAGAGCCTCTGCTTCTGGCCCCCGGAGACGTTGACGCCCCCCTGGCCCAGATCGCTGTCCAGCCCTTTGGGCATTTTCTTGAGAAATTCATCGGCGCAGGCCATCCGGCATGCCTCCCAGAGCTCCTCCTCCGTGGCGTGTTCATTTCCCCAGAGCAGGTTCTCCCGGACAGTGCCGGAGAAGAGCACATTTTTCTGGAGCACAATGCCCACCGCGTCCCGCAGGGCCTTCAGATCGTACTCCCGCACGTCTCTGCCGCCCACAAAGATCTGTCCGCAGGTGGCGTCATAGAGCCGGGGAATCAGCTGCACCAGGGTGGTTTTGGCGGAGCCGGTGCCTCCGATGATGCCCACCGTCTGCCCTGCCGGAATATGCAGGTTCACATCCCGCAGGGCGTACTCTCTGGCTTCCTCCTTATACTTGAAGGACACCTTCTGAAAGGTGATGCTTCCGTCGGGCACCTGCTCCTGAGCCTCCTGAGGAGAGCTAAGGGCCGGCTGCTCCTCCAGCACCTGACCGATTCTTCGGGCGCTGGCCAGGGACCTGGTGAGCATCAGAAATACATTAGAGATCATCATCAGGGAATTGATCACCTGGAGCACATAGCTTAAAAATCCCGTGAGATTGCCCACCTCCAGACTGCCCTTCAGGATCATATTTCCGCCAAACCACATGATCAGCACCGTGGAGGTATACATGGTCAGCTGAAAGGCCGGGAGGTTTAACACCGCGTAGTGGAAGGTTTCCTGGCTGGTGTCCGCCAGATTCCGGTTCACCTCCTCAAAGCGCTCCTCCTCGTAGCTGCCCCGGACAAAGGCCTTCACAGCCCGGATAGCCGTCATGCCCTCCTCCACCATGCTGTTCAGGCGGTCCACAGCCCTCTGGAGCTTTCCGAACATGGGCGCCACCCGGCGCATAACCAGAAAGAGGATGGCCGCCAGAATCGGGGTGGTGATAAAAAATACCAGGGACAGCCGGGGATTCATCCAGGCAGAAAGCCCGATGCCCATAATCAGCATCACCGGACCTCTCACCAGAGGGCGCAGCCCGCCGGTAATGGCATTTTGCACCACTGTAATGTCGGTGGTCATCCGGGTAACCAGGGAGGAAGTCTCAAAGCGATCCAGGTTAGAGAAGGCATAATCCTGTACCCGGGCGTACTCTGCCTCCCGGATTCTGGCCCCCAGTCCGTAGGCAGCCCTGGCCGCAAACCGGGCGTACAGAAGGCCCGTCACCAGGGCTAAAAGAGCGCAGATTCCCATCTGGATTCCCTTGGTCAAAATAATGGCCATATTGTGCTTCGCCACACCCACGTCGATAATGTCCGCCATCAGCACCGGTATGATCAGCTCAAAGCTGGTCTCCACCAGCACCAGAAAGGCCCCCAGGTACAGCTCCCTTTTGCAGGGGCCCAGATAACTGCCCAATAGCTTCAGATCCTTCACAGTTTCTCCCCCCTTATCTCCTTTATATTTTGATAAGCCCGGGACAGGTACTCGGCAAAGCGCTCCCGCTCCTCCGGGGAAAACCCCCGGACAAACGCCTCCTCCACCTCCCGGCCGTGGGCCTGGCAGATCCGGTTGGCCTCCCGGCCCTTATCCGTCAGCTCCACCAGGTCAGCTCTCCGGTTATTCTCATCCGCCTGGTGGGTGACAAAGCCTCCCCGCTCCAGGGAATCCAGCATCCGGCTCACCGCCGCCCGGTCGATCTCAAAGTACTCCGCCAGGTCTCGCTGCCGGCAGGGCCCCCGGGAATCCAGATAGCTGATGAGCTTGGGCTGTCCGGTACCCAGACCGGTCTCCCCCAAATAGGAACGCAGATAATTTCGCTGAGCGTGAAATGCCCGGTACATGAGCATATAAAAAGTGCCTTCCATGTGCGCCTCCTTTGATATATCAACTGTTGATATATCAATTATAGGCCCGAGGATTTTTTCTGTCAATATTGCTTTTCCCATAAGAAAGAAATATAATTAAGATAAGAATAGAAATCTGTTTTTTTGCTATGAAAAGGAGGATTGTCTATGGAAATATTTGGATTTGTTTTAATCGTAGTATTATTTATCGCCGCGGCCCTGCTGATGAATCTTCGGGGAAAGGCCTGGCAGGATTTTGTAGATCGCCTCAACAAAGGAAAACATGAGAAGTGATCAAATGCAGAGGGGAGATGGTGCGGTTAATCGCACCATCTCCCCTCTTGCATTACCTAAAAATATCGATATCTGAAAGTGTCTTTCTCAGGCGAATCGCATCCCAGGGCAAATGCTCCGTCAGGCTTAATCCCACAATTTCCGCTGCCCCGGAAACATCCCTCAGCAGCCTGCCAACCTCCTCCAGGGTCATGCGTCCCACTGCCGCCGGGAACTCAGAGACCTCTGTATACGGCTCTGCCGGATAAATGCTTCGGAAATCAGCGGGGGATAATACATCCAGATCCCAATGTACCGCCACATGGCGGATTTTATTTTCTTTTATCCACTCCATCACTTTTCCGCTGTCTTTTTTCAAGCTGTCCGGGGAAGCGATTTTTAGCTTTAATTCCCGGCAGGCCCGATCCATTTCGCGAAGCTCTTCTTCAATTAATCCTGCCATGATCACATGGCTCTTTTTTAGGGGATGCTTCGCCCGGGTAAGTTCAGGAGTCTGATTAAGGCCAAGCAAATTTCCCAAAACCATTTCGTGAAGGTGGGACGAATCGTTGACTCCTGAAATATCCGGATGCGCGTCCAGCCAGATCACCCCCAACTCTCCCTTGTATTTCCCGTTCAGATAATCAAAGGGAATCTGTGTGACGGAGCAATCCCCGCCAAAAACAATCAGCTTATCCGGATTTTTCTCTCTCAGAAGCTTTTCTGTTTCGCTCATTTGGCTGAGCAGCCCCGCTCCTTCGTCAATCCCCTTTTCCTGCTTTGGCGTACGCTGAAAGTCCCTATTGACCTCGACACATATGGTTTCATCCGTCTCATTGGGAGGCGCTATATGGGCCAAGAGCTCCGAGCCAAAAACATAGTTGGGATTCAGGCCTCCACGCCATTCCGGAATCATTAATCTTAATGTTGACATTTTTCTCTCCTTTCCCGCTTTCAGCAAAACCTTATCAATTATTCAATCACTTTATCTTTGCATATTCTTTGTACAAATGGCTCTGCAATATGACCCTTGAACCAGGCCAGCAGCGGCCCGGTTCCAAAAGCCATAATAATCGTTCCAATTCCAATCAGCTCCCAGGGATTTCCATTTTTCCCCGCCACCAGAAATGCCGTTATCACACAAATGCTGTCTATG
>DVHU01000010.1 GCA_018711815.1 Candidatus Egerieimonas intestinavium | reverse complement strand
AATAATCAAGGAGGACATGACTATGACAAACATTCCTGAAAAAATGAAAGCAATCGTCGCCTACGCTCCCGGAGATTATCGTTTTGAAATCGTCGATACCCCCAGAGCCGGCGAAGGTGAAATGATCCTTAAGGTTGAAGCCTGCGGAATCTGCGCCGGGGACGTAAAGTCTTTCCACGGAGCCAAAAGCTTCTGGGGCGGAGACGGAAATCCCCCCTATATCAAGGCTCCAATGATCCCCGGCCATGAATTTGTAGGAACAGTTGTGGAGATCGGGCCCGGAGTAAAGGGCGGCTGGAAACTGGGCGACCGCATCTGTCCTGAGCAGATCGTCCCCTGCGGCGAGTGCATGTTCTGCAAGACCGGACGCTACTGGATGTGCGAAAAACACGATCTCTTCGGTTTTCAGAATAATGTAAACGGCGGCATGGCCGAGTACGTAAAGCTTACCAAGGAGGCCATCCCCCATCTGGTTCCCGCCTCCCTCCCCATCGACAAGGCAATTCTGACGGAGCCCTACGCCTGCTCATGGCACTGCGTAGACCGGGCTCAGATCGGGAACCGGGATGTAGTCGTGCTCTCCGGCGTGGGAACCCTGGGGCTTGGCATGGTGGGGGCAATCCGGCAAAAGAATCCTAAGCTTCTGATTGTTCTGGATATGAACGACGCCCGCCTGGCCAAAGCAAAGGATTTCGGTGCGGATCTTGTGATGAATCCGGGCAAACTGGATGTGGTCAGCGAGATCAAAAAGCTGACCGACGGTTACGGCTGCGATATCTACATCGAGGCCACCGGTCATCCCTCCAGCGTAGAGCAGGGCCTGCAGTGCATCCGCAAGATGGGACGCTTCGTAGAATTTTCCGTATTCGCGGAAAAAGTGTCCGTGGACTGGAGTATCATCAGCGACAGAAAGGAACTGGATCTTCTGGGCGTACACCTGAGCCCCTACTGCTTCGATACCGTTCTGGAGTGGATCGCAGACGGCAAGCTGCCCACAGATGGCGTCGTTTCTCATAAGCTCCCACTGGAAAAATGGGCAGAAGGCTTTGACATCGCTTCCAAAAGCGCGGAGGGCACCTTCAAGGTTGTGTTGGTTCCTTCCCAGGCTGAATAAATATACAGGAGGTTTTTTATGCAGCGTATTTTAAATGATCCCGATTGTATTGTGGATGAAATGTTACAGGGCTTTTTAAGAGTCCATTCCGATATTGTGGCTTCCACCGATAATCCCCGGGTGGTAAAATCCCGCTTCCTTTCCGGGGATAAGGTGGGGGTGGTAACCGGAGGCGGTTCCGGTCACAAACCCGCCTTCATCGGTTACGTGGGCGAAAATATGTGCGACGCGGCAGCTGTGGGCGAGATTTGCTCCTCCCCCACCGCCGCCGCCTTTCTGGACGCGTTCAAAACAGCCGACCGCGGAAAAGGCGTCGCCTGTCTGTACGGCAATTATTCCGGAGATAACATGAATGTAAAGATGGCCGTGAAGATGGCCAAAAGAGAGGGGATCACCGTCAAGACAGTGGTAGCCAACGACGACGTAGCCTCCGCCCCCAAGGATCAGGCAGAGAAGCGCCGGGGAGTAGCCGGGGAAATCTTCATGTGGAAAGCCGGCGGCGCCAAAGCCGCCCTGGGCGGTTCCCTGGACGAAGTCATTGCCGCTGCCCAGAAGGCTATCGATCACACCCGAAGCGTAGGGATAGGTCTCACTCCCTGTACCCTTCCCGCTGTGGGGCACCCGAATTTCCAAATCAAGGAGGGAACCATGGAGGTGGGAATCGGCCATCACGGCGAGCCGGGCATCGAGGTGTGCCCCCTGGAATCCGCAGCGCAGATGGCACGCCGCATGACGGATATCGTCCTTCCGGATTACCCCATCGCGGAGGGGGATGAGGTTGCCATCCTTATCTCCGGCCTGGGCGCGACCCCGATTATGGAGCTGTACGTTCTCTTCGATGAGGTCAGAAAAATTCTGGACGAGAAAAAAATACGGATCTACCGGTCTTATGTGGGAAATTACTTCACCTCCCTGGATATGATGGGCGCAACACTGACCGTCATGAAGCTGGACCAGGAGCTGAAAACACTGATTGATCTCCCCGTATATACCATGGGTATGAAAGAAAAGCAGGGAAATCCCGCATAAAGGAGGTACAGAATGAACACGTTTAAAAACACCGACGGGAAAGCCGTTCTTTCCCGCATGGTTAAAGGAATCCAGGACAACAAAGGATACCTGGGAGAGGTGGACGGACTTATCGGGGACGGTGACCACGGAATGAACATGAATAAAGGGTTTTCCCTCTTCGGCACCCGTTTCGCGGAAGAACATCTGTCCTTTACCGACGGTCTCTATGAGCTGGGAAATATTCTCTTCTCCGAAATCGGCGGTTCCATGGGGCCCATTTACGGGACGGTTTTTATGGATGCCGCCGACGCTGGAGAGGGACTGGACGAAATTACGCTTTCCGATCTGGCCGTCATGCTCAGGGCCGGATTAAAAGGCCTGATGGAAATTGTGGACGCTAAAGTCGGAGATAAAACCCTGGTGGATACCCTGTCTCCTTCCGTTGACAGTCTGACCGCCTCCATAGACCAGGGAGATACCTTTGCCGCTGCCCTGGAAAAAATGAAGGAGGCTGCCAGGGCAGGCCGTGACTCCACCAAAGCGATGGTGGCAAAATTCGGCCGCTCCAGCCGCCTGGGAGAGCGCTCCAGAGGCGTCCTGGACGCGGGAGCCACCTCCTGCTGCATCATTTTGGAATCTATGGCCGACGGTATTCTTGAGCTGTTAAGTCAGGAGGGATGAATAATGAAGCTTGCAATAGGCTGTGATGAAGCCGCTTACGCTTTGAAAGAAGCGATTATGAAGCATCTGCAGGAAAAGGGAATTGCCTTTCACGACTTTGGCGCCGCTAAGGGCGAGATAGTCCTATACCCTGACGTGGCTTTCAAAGTGGCAGACGCCATCGCCTCCGGTCAGTATGACCGGGGAATACTGGTATGCGGAACCGGGATCGGCATGGCCATCTGCGCCAACAAAGTCCCGGGAATCCGGGCCGCCGTCTGCCATGACCCCTTTTCCACCGAACGTTCCCGCAAGAGCAATGACGCTCAGATTATGTGTATGGGCGAGCGCGTCATCGGGGTGGAACTGGCAAAATATCTGGTGGACCTGTGGCTCACCTGCGACTTTGCCGGAGGCGGATCCGCCCCTAAGGTAAACAGAATCAGAGAGCTGGAGGAAAAGTACCGCTAAAGCAGATCTAACCCATTATGCCAAACAATGCTCCCTTCTAGGCAGCCAAGAAAAGGCCGCTCAGAAGGGAGCATTGTTATATCCCCAAGCAAAATATTCTTTATTTGACTTATTCCTCAAACATGGTATCCAGCCTCTTGAAGGCGGTTCTCAGGGTGGATTCCCGGATGGCCATGTGGGAGCTTAAGATCAGCTCCCGGGCGTCGCCGGAGGCGCCGTTGATTCGCTCAAACAGCAGCCTGGCCGCCTCAGAGCCGAGCTTGTATCTGGGGGCGATCATGGTGGTGATGGAGGGGGTGGTGATGATGGACATGGCCACGCCGCCGAAGCCCACGATGGCCACCTTCTCCCCTCTTCCGCCGGACTCCTTCAGGGCATGGAGAGCTCCCGAAGCCACCTGATCATTGACGCAGATCAGGCCGTCAAACTCCAGCCCATCCGCCAGCATCTCATTCATGGCCTGGTAGCCCCCCAAAATGGTGTACTCGGAACACCTGGTCAGGGCGTCGTCCACCTGATAACCGTAATCCCTGACGGCTCTCCGGTAGGCCTCCCGGCATATTTCGTGGAGAGAAGAGCTCTCGGGGCAGCTTAAGTAGGCCACCCTCCTCCTGCCGATCTCCAGCAGATGGTAGGTCATCTGGTAGAAGGCTTTCTCATAGTCCACCCGCACGCAGTCCAGATGACTGCTCAGGTCCGTGCACTCCGCCAGCACCACCGGAATCCTGCTGTCCTGCTTCTTCAGCTGGCTCAGGGAGTCGATAAATTCCAGATAACCCGGCGTCCCCGCGTTTTTCCCTGGAATCAGGACGATACCGTCCACCCACTGCTTCTCCAGATTCTCAATAATCTTCTGCTCCTTCTCCGGCTCGCCGCCGCTCTCCAGGATCACGGGGGTTACCTGCCTCTCGTAACAGTAATCGCTTAACCCCTTGATAATATCCGTATAGTAGGTCTGTCTCAGGGAGGGCAGCACAATAGCAATCTGGTTCCGGCGGGCGCTTTTCAGCGTACTGGCTATGGGATTGACGCTGTATTTGGTCTCCTCGATGGCTTTATAGACCCTGCTTCTCAATTCGTCGCTGACATTGGCTGAATTGTTCAGCACCCGGGATACCGTAGAAATGCTCACCTGGGCAATCTCTGCGACATTCTTTATGTTACTCCTATTCATCAGTCATTCCTCATTCTAATCCGGATTGATAAAAGGGCCGGATATACATTTAGGATACCATTCCCGCAAATCCTTGTCAATAAACGCCCGGAGTTTCTTTGTGTATATTGCACAGTACAAAGAGGTGTTTTCGCCTATTGATTCACCATAACATCCAGAATAACCTCATCGGTGGTCTGCATCCCCTCCCGGGCGATGGTGGACACTCCGGCCACCGTCTCCGCGATGGTATCCTTCACCACCCCTTCCCCGCTGCCGAAGCCGCGGTTTTTCTGGGTCAGGTGGATGGCCAGAAGGGCCGCCTCCACAGCGGAGGTAATCTTAGCCGCGCAGGAGGATTTGGCTCCGTCGCAGATGATGCCTCCCACATTGGCGATGGTGTAGGCAATCACCCGGGAAATCTCATCCAGGCTGCCTCCCATCAGATACATCATTCCCGCTCCCGCTCCGGCCGCGGCGCTCACAGCCCCGCAGTAGGCGGAAAGCCGGCCGATATCCCGCTTCTGGTAGAGGGCCGTCAGGTTGCTGATGCACAGGGCCCGGTATCTCTTTTCCTCATCGGCGCCCAGCTCCCGGGCGCAGGCGATCACCGGCAGGGAAACTGTCATTCCCTGATTCCCGCTGCCGGAGTTGATGATCACCGGCAGCTCGCAGCCGCTCATTCTGGCGTCGGAACCCGCAGCCGGCAGGGCCTTGGCCATAACCTCAAAGCTCTTTCCGTACACTTCCACCAGGGTCTTTCCCACGTTTGCTCCGTATACCTCCCGCAGCCCTTCCTCGGCGATCTTGGAATTGTAAGAGATCTGCGGATCCAGAATCTCCTTGACATCCTCGGTATTTACCTCGTTGGCGAACCGGTAGATATTCTCCATGTTCAGGAAGCGATACTCTTCCTCCTCTTCGTCCCCGGCGTTCTCGGAGTAGGATCTCTTTAACAGGGCCTGGCCGTTTTTCATCATCCTGACGATCTCCGTATGGCTGTGGATCAGCTCCACCAGGGAGGAATCCTCACCCGCCTCCATCTCCACGATAATGTGAAGCTTGGCCTTGCTGTCGGAAATTTTTACCTGACAGATATGTTGCTCCAGCAGCTCCTTTACCTTTGCCCGGTCCTCATCGGTCACCGAGCAGAGCACCTCCAGCTCCTTGGAGGCGTCGCCGCCCACGGCTCCCACCAGGGCCGCCGCCTCGATACCTCTGAGGCCGCCGGTGGCAGGCACCACTACTCCCTTCACATTCTTGATAATATTTCCGCTGCAGGTCACCGTAAGCTTCTCCGGCATCTTTCCCAGAATCTCTCTGGCCTTGGCGGAGGCGTAAGCCAGAGCGATGGGCTCAGTGCATCCTAAGGCCGGCATCAGCTCCTTTTTTAAAATACGGATAAAGCTGTCGTATATTTTCTGTTCCATGCTGTTTTCTCCTTATCTTTTTCCTTCCCCGCTCTGGGAATTTCCCAACTGTACTCTTTCCTCGTCCGTCAGTGTGGCCCGGTAGAGCTCATACCACTCCTCCCGGGAAAGCTCTATGGCGCTTCCCTGGCAGATCCTTTTCAGCCGCTCCGGGTTCGTTGTTCCCGCCATGGGCTGTATTTTGGCCGGATGCCGCAGAATCCAGGCTATAGCCACCGCCTGCACATCCACGCCCTTCTCCCGGGCAATTCGCTGTACGGCGGCGTTTAACAGGGGATACCCCGGATCATTCATAAACACCCCGCCGTAAAAGCGAACCTGGAAAGGAGACCAGGCCTGCAGCGTCATGTGCTGCATCCGCATATAGGTGAGGACGGAACCGTCGTGCTCCAGATTATCTTTGTCGTTGAGCTTGATGGCGTTGGTGGCGTCAATCACCTCTGTGTGGGCAATTCCCAGCTGCATCTGATTGACGATGAGCTTTTGCGATAGCTGGGACTGCAGGAACTTAAGATCCATGGTCTTAAAGTTGCTGACCCCGAAATATCTGACCTTTCCGCTCTCCTGCAGGAGGTTGAAGGCCTCCGCCACCTCCTCCGGCTCTATGAGGGCGTCCGGATGGTGCAAAAGGAAGGTATCCAGATAATCCACCCCCAGCCGGGACAGGGCGCCGTCCACAGATTCCAGAATGTGCTTTTTGGAGGTGTCCAGGTAGAGGGTTTTCTCCTGATCCCGGATCAGGGCGCACTTGGACTGCAGATAGATCTTCTCCCGAAGCCCCGGGTGCTCCTTCAGAATACGGCCAAAGTATCTCTCCGACTCTCCAAAACCATACACATCCGCGTGGTCAAAATAATTGATTCCCTCTTCCACGGCGGTCAAAATCAGTCGCTCCGCCTCCTCGGGCGTTTTCCGGCATATGCGCATACATCCCAGAGCAATCCGGGAAGCTTCCAGCCGGCTCTCTCCCAGCAATATTTTCTCCATATTCCGTCTCCCACTTCTATTATAAAGCTTTTCCCGGAATTTTGGTATTCCAGGAAAAGCTTTGTTTTGTCTGCAATATTAAACGATGGTCTTCTCTTTTAATTTCTCAATCTTGAAGTCGCAGTAGTCGCAGCCCTTCTGCGCGCTGGTGCACAGCCAGGTGCCCTGCAGCTCCAGAGCGTTGGCATGACCGTAATCACCGTAGCTGGCGATATCACAGAGGTACTCTACCTCCTCCGGGGAAAGTCCCATCTTCTCCCAGCCCTGAACCAGAGCGCATTTTCCTTCCATTCTCACGGTGGTGAACTCGTCGTTTTTCTCAATTACCTTGTTGCCCACAGCCAGGGTGTTGGCTACGCTGTTGCAGGATACCAGGAAATCTGCCAGTCCCTGGGGATCACCCTCATGGCCCTGTCCCGCGCCCATGCCCAGAGCTTTGTACTCGCCGTAAGCGTACAGCGCTTTCTTGGCGTATTTGTCAAACAGATCCCGGGGCATTACTTTATAGAAGAATCCCAGATATCTGGCTCTGTCCTCCATGGCTGCCTCAATCAGAGGACGAACCTCCTCGTAGGTGTAGGTGTCCTTCTTATTGTACTGTGCTCTCTCTTCCTTTTTTTCAGTCTTTAACATCTTCCTTACCTCCTGTAGTCGGCTTGCGCCTGATTTATTTACTTTAAAAATTCATAGTCCTCTGCCCTGAACTCCGTGGTCAGCGCCTGGTTCAGCTCTTTTAGCTGATTCTGGTTGCTGGCGCTGGCCAGAGGAAGCATGGGGAAGTCCTGAATTCCAAAGAATCCTAACAAAGCCTGTGTGATGGTCCATCCTTTTTCCTCACACAGCTTGCAGATTCCCTCCGCGATTTTTAAGTTGGGCTCTGTGTAGTAGCAGCTGTCTTTCACCGCCTCCGGCCCCTTATTCTTCCATTTGTGGAAGAATCCGCTGCACACACCCATGTAGGGGATCAGCAGATTGTCTGACTCCCGGTGGTACGCAAGCATCTCCTCATCGCAGACCACCATGGTGGGATCGGAGAAAGGCTTCATGTGGGCCACTCCGATATTGTACATGGCCTGGTTAGCCACAAATCCCCGGTAACCCTTTTTGCGGCAGTACTGATCTGCCTCCTTCATTCTCTGGGTAGTCCAGTTGGAGCAGCCGTAATAGCGGATCTTTCCTGCCCGGCGGAAATCCTCCATGGTCTCCACCAGCTCCTCCACCGTCCGATTCAGATCGTCCCGGTGATAGAAGTAGATATCCACGCAGTCCACGCCCAGCTTCTCCAGGCTGGAATCCAGATCCGCGGTCATCTCTTCCCTGGAAAGGCGGCTGATGTGCATGGTTTCATTTCTGGGATGTCCGCCCTTGGTCATCAGGATGAAATCATCCCTCCGTCCCCGGCTCCGAATCCAATCTCCCACCACCCGCTCTGCCCGGGCGATCTCCCCGGGAATCCAGTCGGAATACACGTGGGCCGTATCGATGAGATTTCCACCCGCGGCCAGAAAGCTCTCAAAAATGTCGCAGGCCTCCTGGTGATCCCAGGCGATTCCCGCATTTACCGTTCCCAGGCCCAGAGGGCTCAGCTCCAGGCTGGTATTGGGAATTTTAATTGTCTTCATAGACGCTTCTCTCCTTTATTCATAAACCGGCTTTTAATTATTGTAATCTCTAATCCAGTCGTCCTGCCGGCAGCCGCACATCTGGCAGTATTTTGCCCAAACCAGACCGAAGGGCAATCCCTTAACCTCCTCCAGCAGAGCCAGTCTCTTGGTAAAATTGCCCTCTCTCTCCGCGGCAATCAGCTCCTGGGTGGGCTGCAGCAGAGCTAACAGAATGGCTTTCTTGGTGCTTCTTCCGCCGATGGCTGTGGCGGCGATACGGTTGATGCTGGCGTCGAAGAAATCCAGACCGATATGCACCTGGTCAAAGGCGTCGCAGCGGGCGATCTCTTCCATGATGGCCTTGGTCTCGTCGTCCAGGATGGTCACATGGTCGCTGTCCCAGCGTACCGGGCGGCTCACATGGAGCATGATCTCCTGGTTGAAGGTCAGATAGGAACTAAGCTTGGAAGAGATCACCTCCGTGGGATGGAAGTGTCCCGCGTCCATGCAGATGATGCAGTTTTTCTTGTGGGCCACGTAGTTGGTGTAAAATTCATGGGAGCCGGTCACGTAGGACTCGCTGCCCAGGCCGAAGAGCTTGCTCTCCACGGAATCCACGTTATAGCGGGGATCGATGGCCTCCCCGAAGATCTCATCCAGGGATTTCTCCAGGAGCTTTCTGGGGCCCAGCTTGTCAACGGTGATATCCTTGTAGCCGTCGGGAATCCAGTGGTTGGTGTAGCAGGTCTGGCCTAATTCCTTTCCGAAGTACTCGCCGATCCTTCTGCAGCGCTTTCCGTGCTCCACCCAGAACCTGCGGATACCCTCGTCATTGCTGGAGAGGGTGAAGCCGTCCTCGCTCTTGGGATGGCTGAAGTAGGTGGGGTTGAAGTCCAGGCCCAGATCCATCTCCTTGGCAAACTCCACCCAGCGCGCAAAATGCTTGGGCTCAATCTGATCCCGGTCCAGCCCCTTGCCGGCGGTGTGGTAGATGGCGTGGGCCGCCACCTTCTTCTTTCCGGGAATCAGAGACAGGGCCTCTTTAAGCTGCTGGAAATACTCCTCCACAGACTTGGGCTTTCCTCCCGCATTTCCCGTGGCCGCGATTCCGCCGGTGAGCTTTCCCTCAAAGTCCTCAAGACCCGTCAGATCGTCAATCTGCCAGCAGTGAATAGACACGGGAATTTCCTTCATTTTCTCCAAAACCGCGTCCGTGTCGATGCCGTACTGGGCGTACAGCTCCCGGGCGATTTCATAATTTCTGTCGATGTTCATGGTTACCTCCTTCTTTCTACACCATGGTTGTGGATATGGCCAGCGCAGGCTGGGTGGTGTCCACTCTGGTGTACTGTACCTTCAGGTCTGTCTCGCTCTCCAGGACAATGGCGTAGGGCGTATCCTTGGGTATGGTCTGTCCCTGATCCCCCACCAGCTTGTCCAGCCGCAGGTGTACGGTCCTCTCCGCCGGTACCCTGGCGGAAAATCCGGTCATCTTATCCCTGTCCTCGAAATATAAGGTCAGAGTCACCAGGGCCTCCTGCCGGGTCTCATTCAAAAAGCAGACCGCCTCATGGCTCACATAGGTGTCCCCCTGGGAGACTCCGGGGTAATACGCGTCCGGAATATACCATTTATTCATCTTCTCATCTCCTATCTCTCAATCAGAAAACGTTTTCAAGTCAGTGGAAAATAAAGCTGCTGCAACACTTGTGTATCGGTTAATGCAGCAGCCCCTCCCCGTCAGCCGGCGGAGCCCAGGTAGGCCTTTCGCACATTGTCGTCGGCCTGCAGCTTCCGGGCGTCGTCGGTCATGGTGACTCTTCCCGTCTCCAGCACGTAGCCTCTGTCCGCGATCTGCAGAGCCATGTTGGCGTTCTGCTCGATCAGCAGTATGGTGGTGCCTCTCTTGTTAATCTTCAGAATCAGCTCAAAAATCAGATCCACCAGGTTGGGAGCCAATCCCATGGAGGGCTCGTCCAAGAGCAGCAGCTTGGGCTGGCTCATCATGGCCCTTCCCACGGCCAGCATCTGCTGCTCCCCTCCGGAGAGGGTTCCCGCCGCCTGCTTCTTCCGCTCTGCCAGCCGGGGGAACAGCTCGTACACCTCCGCGAAGGAGGCCGCGATCTCCTTGGCATCCTTTCTGGTGTAGGCGCCAATCCGCAGATTTTCCTCCACGCTGAGTCCGCCAAAGACCTCCCGGCCCTCCGGGGAAACGCCGATGCCCAGCTTGGTGATATCCGAGGGCTTCATCTTGGTGATATCCTTGCCGTCAAACATGATACAGCCCTTGCTAGCCGGGACAATTCCGGTGATGCTGCCCAGGGTGGTGCTTTTTCCGGCGCCGTTGCTGCCGATCAAAGTCACCAGCTCCCCCTCGTACACATCCAGGTCAATCCCCTTCAGGGCGTGAATGCTCCCATAATACGTGTGCAGATCCTTGATCTCAAGAATTTTCTTTTTCTGTGTCGTCATCCTTCTTCACACCCCCGCTTCCCAAGTACGCTGTGATTACCTGCTGATTTACCGCGATCTCCTTCGGGAGACCCTCGGCGATCTTTCTGCCGTGGTCAATGACATAGATTCTGTCGGAAATATCCATAACCACACTCATGTCATGCTCGATCAGGAGAATCGTCTGTCCCATGTCCCGAAGCTTCAGGATGAACTCCTTCAGCTCTGCGGACTCCTGGGGATTCATTCCGGCCGCCGGCTCGTCCAGGATCAGCAGCCGAGCATTGGTGGCGATGGCCCGGGCGATCTCCAGCTTTCTCTGCATTCCGTAGGGAAGGTTCTTGGCGTAGTTGTCAATTTCCCCGCCCAGATCCAGAGATTCCAGCAGGTCGATGGCCCGCTGAGCCGCCTTCTTTTCCTCTTCTCTGTACTTTTTCGTCTTAAACAGCAGATCCCAAAATCTGTAGTGCACATTGATGTGCTCTCCCACCAGAACGTTTTCGATAACTCTCATGGTGGGGAACAGACGGATATTCTGGAAGGTTCTGGCAATCCCCGCCTTTACAATCTCCCGGGGCTGCTTGTTGTGAATCTCCTTCCCGTCAAACACTATGGTTCCGTCGTTTACCTTGTAGACGCCTGTCAGCATATTAAATATCGTGGTTTTTCCTGCTCCGTTGGGGCCGATGATGCTGACGATCTCGCCCTGGTTTACCTTAAATTCTACTTTTTCCACTGCCACCAGGCCGCCGAAAACTTTCGTGATACCGTTCACTTCCAGTAATGCCATTATCCCACCTGCTTTCCGCGCTCTGCTTCACTTTGTCCCTTTGGCCGCGAGACCCCCGCCGGCAGCTTGTACGGCTTTTTGCTCAAGCCGCCCAAGAGACCCTGAGGACGGAACCGCATCATGAAAATCAGCAGCAGGCCGTATACCACGAAGCGGTAGTCGGACAGGGACCGGAGAACCTCCGGGAAGGCGATCAGCAGGGCGGAGCCCACGATCATGCCCGGAATAGAACCCAGACCGCCGAAGATCACGATACAGAGAATGGTCATGGAAATATCAAAGTTGAAGGAGTTCGCATCAATATATCTGTTCATGGACGCATAGAAGGCTCCCGCCATACCGGCCATGGCCCCGGAGAGGACGATGGTCTGTACCTTGTAGGAGGCTGTATGTACTCCCATGAGCTTGGCTGCCAGCTCATCCTCCTTGATGGCCCGCACCGCCCGGCCAAACTTGGAGTTGACCACGCAGATACTCACCAGGATAGCGATGGTCACCAGCACCAGCATCAGCCAGTAGAACCCTCCGTTGGAGGTGGTCAGCTCCCAGCCGAAGATGCTGGGCCTGGGGATGTTCCGCACGCCCAGGGGGCCGTTGGTGACGCTGTTCCAGTTGAGCACCACCATCTCCACCACCTCAGCGAAGGCCAGGGTGATAACCGCCAGATAGGAGCCGGACAGTCGCATAGTGGAAAGTCCTAAGATCAGGCCGCCCAGAGCGCCTCCCGCGATTCCAAAGAGCATGGTGATCCAGAAAGGCCAGCCCAGCTTGGAGCCCAGCAGAGCGGAGAAATATCCGCCCAGACAGTAAAGGGCCGCATGTCCCATGGAGGTCTGTCCCATGTAGCCCGCGATCAGATTCAGGCTCATGGTCAGGATAGCGTAAATGCCAATCAGGCACAACACCCGGATAAAATACTGGCTGAGCCCCAGGAAGGGCACGCTGGCCAGCAAGATATAGACCACGGGGATCAGGATTTTTTTCTTGGCCAGCAAGAAATCCGTAGTCTGTTCCCACATAGCTGTCAATTTCTTCATTCCTATCCCCCCTTATACCTTGTCTACATTATCTTTGCCAAACAGACCGGAGGGTCTGATCAGCAGCACCAGGAACAGCACAATATATGCTGTGGCGCTTCGGAAGCTTCCGCCCAGGAAGGCTACAGCCAGGGCTTCCGCGATACCTACAACCACGCCTCCCACCACGGATCCGTACAGAACTCCGATACCGCCCAGCACTGCCGCGGAGAAGCCCTTTAAGCCCGCCTCGGTTCCCATGGTGCAGTATACCATCTGATAGTAGCCGGAAACCAGCACGCCGGCCACGGCCGCGCACATACCGCTGAGGAAGAAGGTAAAGGTAACGATTTTCCTAACGTCGATTCCCATAAGGTTCGCGGCCTTGGGATTTTCCCGGGAGGCTCTCATGGCCAGACCCACCTTGGTGTAGTTTACAATTACTGTCAGGATCACCAGGAATACCAGGGCGATCAGGAACATGGAGATCTGCGCGCTGGTCAGGGTAATTCCGAAAATTTCTACATTTCCGAAGTCAAACAGCTTGGGAAATGTCTTCTTTGTGCTGTCAAATACGATCATCAGCATATTCTGGATAATGTAGGATACGCCGATAACGGAAATCAGGCACGTAATATTTGGTGCGTTTTTTGCTCTCAGCGGAGCTAATATAACGGTATCCATCAGCATTTCCAAAATGCCGGTGGTGATAATCGCGAACAAAAATGCGGCCGGGAGCCCCCAGTTCATTGCCACGGCAAACAGCGCCATATGGGCGCCAAAGGCGTAAATGGATCCGTGCGCCATATTTAAGAGCCGCAGAATACCGAAAACCAGAGAATATCCCACGGCAATCAGGGCATACACCATACCAAGCATAATGCCGTTCATTACCTGTTCTAAAACCATACTGTCACCCCAATCTCTCTGTCAAAGGCCTCTTTTGTCTCTTTCCCGGGGGCTGCCGCCGCAGCCTCCCGGGAATTTGCTCATCAGGCCGGCTTAATCCGTGATTCCCTTGCTGGCTTCCCAGTCGGACTGGCTCTTTAACACGCCCGGAATCTCGTGGTACTCTCCGTTTTCGATCTCCAGCAGCACCTGCTCCTTGGGACAGTTGCCTTCCTCGTCAAAGGCGATCTTTCCGGTGATGCCCTGGAAATCGGTGGACGCCAGGTTCTCTACGATATCTGCCCGATCTGCGGACTCGCCTTTCTCGATGGCGTACAGGATCGCGTAGGTGGCGTCGTAGATCTGAGCGGCGAAGGTGCTGGGCTCAGAGCCGTAGGCCTCGGTGTACTTCTCGGTGAAACTCTTTACTTTCTCATCCTCGCTGCCGTAGAAGAAGCTGGTTCCCAGAACTACGCCATTGGCGTCCTCGCCTGCCAGCTCCAGGAACTCTTTACTGAAACATGCGGCGGACATAACGAATTTTACATCCTTATCCTTTGCTCTGTACTGCTGAATGAAGGGCGCCGTTGCGGAGTAAGCGCCGGAGGAGTAAACAGCCTCCACGCCCTGCTCCTGGAACCAGGCCACGGTGGCGGTGAAGTCAACGGTTCCATCCTCGTACAGCTGAGGCTCTACCAGCTCCAGGGTGTATTTGTCCCCGTATCTCTCCATCATCTCCTGAACGGCGGAAGTAACGGAGATACCTGCATCTGTGTTGGGATTCAGGATACCGAATTTCTGTACGCCCAGGTACTCCATAATCTGCAGCATGGTATTGGCGTCGGTGGTGTAAATAGCGTTGTTACGGAAGATGCAGTCGCCGATCTTCGCGTAATCCATGTGGGCTGCGGAGCCGTTCACCAGAGCGATTCCCGCCTCCTGGTATACCTCTGCCGCGGTCATGGCAACGCCGCTGGCGAAATGTCCCATAACTGCGCAGATGGACTCGTCGCCTACGATTTTCTCGGCGATGGAAGCCGCCTGCTCGGAAGAGTTGGCGTCGTCGTAATCCACCAGCTTGATCTGCTTTCCGATAACGCCGCCCTTCTCATTCCACTCGTCCACGGCAATCTGTGCCGCAGTCTTCATGGTTTTTCCGTACTCGGCGTTGTCGCCGGTCTGGGGACCTACCACTGCCAGGGTAATCTCGTCAGAATTACTTGCGGTCTCTCCCCCATCCTTGGATCCGCATCCGGCCAACAGGGTAACCGTCATAGCTAATGCCAACACTGTGCTCACTAATCTTCTTTTCATGTGATCCTCCTTAGAATAGATAATTATTTGATGAATTTGAAAACGTTTTCTTATCACTTTCTACGTAGATTTTAGTACTCGCAGGGGAATATGTCAATCCTCTTTTTTCATTTGTTACATTTATCACAGGATTTGTGTCGGATTTTTGTATATTTTGTACACCTTAGTTTTTTCATCCTTTTGCGTACCCGTCCATTTTAGAAAACGTTTTCTAATCCTGCATACCCGTGCGCGGTTTCCGCAAAAAAGGTTGAGGTCGCAGAGTCGAAAAGAGATAAATTTTGTGCCCTGCAAGGCACTTGAATGAAGCGTACTGAGTGGTACGCTGATTGAAAGTAACACAGCAGGTCGCAAAATTTACTCTTTATCGACCGTGTGTGCTCTTGTAAAGAGAGGGTAGATTCGCTAATTGCAGCGGCCCTGAAAATAAAAACAGCGGGAAGACCTGCCGCCAGCGAATATCACCGCTGCGGCGTTGGCCTTCCCGCTTTCCGCTTAATATTTTCTTTTTATTTTTTTTTCCTTTTTCGGCG
>DVHU01000079.1 GCA_018711815.1 Candidatus Egerieimonas intestinavium | reverse complement strand
CGGTTGCGGGGCATGACGGGAGATTTTTGTTTGGATACATAGAGGGTGTCCCGGCAGTTCTTATGAAGGGAAGAGTTCATTATTATGAGGGATATGACATTCAGGATGTGGTACTTCCTGTACGGGTAATGGGAATGCTTGGGGCAAAACAGATTTTGCTTACAAATGCGGCTGGCGGCGTGAATTGTTCCTATGTTCCGGGGGATTTGATGCTGATTCAGGATCATATTTCTCTGGCAGTGCCGAGTCCGTTGAGAGGAAAGAATATTGATGAATTGGGAGTGAGATTCCCGGATATGAGCGGGATATACGACAAAGAACTTCAAAAAATTGTCGAGGATAAAGCGACCCTACTGGGGATTGAGATAAAGAAAGGCGTATATATGCAATGCTCCGGCCCGAACTACGAAACGCCGGCAGAGATAAAAATGTTCCGGAGCTTTGGCGTGGATGCGGTTGGAATGAGTACAGCCTGCGAGGCGGTTGCCGCCCATCATATGGGGATGAAGGTGTGTGGGATATCCTGTATAACCAATATGGCGGCTGGAATATTAGACCAGCCCCTGGATCACAAAGAAGTACAAGAAGTGGCAGATATGGTGAGCAGAAAATTTGAAACTATTGTCACGGACACTGTAAAAGCTATGTATAAGTCTCAAAAGGAGAAAAAGTAAATGCGTGTCATATGGATCGTTATGGATAGCGTCGGAATCGGGAAAGCGCCGGATGCAGAAGATTTCGGCGACAGGGGAAGCGATACGTTAAAGAGCTGTTATGAAACCGGTAAGCTGGATATACCGAATATGAGAAAATTGGGTATTTTTAATATCGCGGGCATGGACTATGGGGAAAAAGAGAGCTCTCCCAAGGGAAACTATGCGCGGATGAGGGAAAGATCTGCGGGAAAAGATACAACTATAGGGCACTGGGAGATGGCCGGAGTTATCTCAGCGCAAGCGTTTCCCACATATCCCGAAGGATTTCCAAAAGAAATTCTGGACGTGTTCAGGGAAAAAACAAAGAAAGGGATCTTGTGTAACCGGCCGTATTCGGGCACAGAGGTGATTAAGAAATATGGAAGGCAGCACGAGGAAACAGGGGACTTGATCGTGTATACATCTGCCGACAGTGTGTTTCAGATTGCTGCCCATGAAGATGTAGTACCAATAGACAAATTATATGAATACTGCAAAATTGCCCGAGAGTTGCTGCGGGGAAAACATGCGGTTGCCCGTGTGATCGCCCGCCCCTTTAAGGGCGCTTATCCTGATTACGTAAGGACAAAAAACAGACACGATTTTTCTCTTATTCCCCCCAAGGATACAATACTCGATATGCTTCAGGCGCAGGGGAAAGAGGTGATCGGAGTAGGGAAAATATATGATATTTTCGCCGGAAAGGGTATTGGAGAGACAAAGGCAAATCAGGGCAATGACCGGAATATGGATATGACGATCAAACTATGCGAAAAGAAATTTGACGGCTTGTGCTTTGTGAATTTAGTTGATTTTGACATGGTTTACGGGCATCGGAGAGATGCAGACGGATATGCGAACGCCTTGAACGCTTTTGACAGAAAACTGGGGAAATTAATGGGAACCCTGGAGAAAGATGATGTTCTGATCATTACCGCAGATCACGGGTGTGATCCCGGTTATAGAGGTACAGATCACACAAGGGAGACCGTTCCGATGCTGTGTTATGGGGAAGGATTAAAGCAGGGACAGGATTTGGGAGTAAAAGATACATATGCCGATATAGCCGCAACTATAGCGGAATTATTCCATATTAACTATACGGGAGACGGGGAAAGCTTTTATCAACAAATTCGATTATAAAAAGGAGTACGCCATTAGCCCGGCCCCGGGAAAATCTGCTTTCCTTTCCAGGAGAATCGTGCTATAATGAATTAACAGAATATTCAATAAATCTCCCGGGAGAGAGCGGAAATATCCCGGGAGAAATCAAAAAAATTCTGGCAAAGGAGGTGCTTCTATGGAAATGGAAGGGAGAATGTATAAGGTGTACGCCCGGGGGGATGAGAAAATTCAGCTGAAAATCATTCCCGGGCATTTTGCGACGTCACAGTCCCACATCACCCACTATCTGGAGATGACCACCATGAAGAGCAGATGCGCGGAGGCCGCCCGCATTGCCCGGCTTTTGTCTGCCCGCTATGAGATCACCACTCCGGTGGACTCCATTATCTGCCTGGACGGCCTGGAGGTCATCGGCGCCTTCCTGGCGGAGGAGCTGGCTAAGGCGGGGGTGCTTTCCATGAACGCCCACAAGACCATTTACATTGTTAAGCCGGAGTTTAACGCCAGCGGCCAGGTGATTTTCAGGGACAACATTGAGCCCATGGTGCGGGGGAGAAATGTGGTTCTTCTTCTGAGCTCCATCACCACCGGAAAGACCCTGCGCCAGTGCATGGACAGCGTGCTGTATTACGGGGGGATCATTCAGGGCGTGTCGGCCATCTTCAGCGCCGTGAACAAGGTGGCGGGGCTGGATATCAACGCGGTATTTTATAAGCAGGACATCCCCGACTACGAGTCCTACTCCGCGGATCAGTGTCCCATGTGCAAGAGAAAGCAAAAAATTGACGCCATCGTCAACGGATACGGCTATTCAAAAATTTAGTCCTCAGTCCCAGCAGGGAATTCTGGGGAAGGGCCGGTAGATTTTCTGCATTTCATGTAGATTTTACCGGCGGTTAATCTGATTTATATACGGGTATGGTAAAATGTTCTTTAAGCTTCGGATGGAAGAAAGAAAAAAGAACTTTTCCATACCCGTTTTTTGGTAAATGGCCAAGAGCGGCGGGAAGGAGAAGATTCTGAAGTGTAGAAAAACTACAGAGAAGAGAGGAAAGATGGAATATCAGAGCTTGATTTTTGAAGTGCGCCGCAGATACAAGGAGTTCAGGCCCTCAGAGCAGAAGGCGGCGGATATTATTCTCCGGGAAGAGCCGGGGGTTGTGGACTGGACCATTGAGGAGTTTGCCCAGGCGGCTGGGGTCAGTCGGCCTACGGTCATCAGGTTTGCCCGGGCTCTGGGGCTTAAGGGCTACCGGGAATTGAAAAACAGGGTACTGGAGGAGTACGCCAGGAAAAAGGAGAAGACAGATCCGGGGGAAATTCTCGCCTACCCTCTGCAGCGGGAGGATAGGATTGTGGACATTCCCGCCAAGGTGATCATGACCAACATTAAGCACCTGGAAGAGGCGCTGAAGGCCCTGTCCGTCTATGAATTTGTGCGGGCGGTAAATGTGCTGGATAAGGCGGAGAATATTTCCGTGTATGCGGTGGAGAATTCTGCCTGCGCGGCGGAGGATTTCGCCGCGAAAATGGCCTATATCGGGAAAAGGGTATACTTTAACAAGGACGGCTACATGCAGAAGGTCAATGCCGGGCATCTGACCGGCAGGGATGTGGCTCTGGGGATTTCTCACACGGGCCAGTCCAGGCACACGGTGGACGCCCTGCGGCGTGCCCGGGAATCAGGGGCGGCCACCATAGCCATCACCAACTGCCAGCAGGCGCTGATCAACAAATACGCGGACATTATTCTCTGTACGGAGAATACCCAGTACATGTACGGCAACGCCGTATTTTCCAGGTGCGCCCAGATATCCCTGATTGATATGCTGTATCTGGGGGTATTTTTGAAAAATTATGATCACTATGCCGGAGAGCTTAACAACAGCTGGCAGAATATCCAGGATCTGGTTTACCCGGGGGATAAATAAGCGTAAAATCCATGGGGCAGGTAGAGAAACTACAAGGCCAAAATCACAGGGAAGGGAAATTTTTCGGGAATTTAACTTCTCTGTGATTTTTCTTTTTACAGCCAAATCCTATAATTCATAGTGCAAAGCGACAGAGGCGGCCCTGTTTTCGGAAAAAGCTGGAAGTGACAGCCGCCCACACAAAATTGGAAAGGTAAGTAAAAGGAGAAGACCATGAAAAGAAAAATAGCAATGGCGTTGATGGCAATGCTTGCCGCCGCCGCTTTGGCAGGCTGCGGAGGGGAAAAAGAGGATACTAAGGAGAACGGCAGCACCGCTCAGGCGGGAGACGCGGCCGGAACGGAAGAGGAAGACGCAGGCGGCCAGAAGGCAACCTCCGGGGAGATCACCGTCTACACGGCTCTGGAGGATGAGCAGGTGTCCGAATATCTGGCGAAGTTTAACGAGACCTACCCGGATATTACGGTAAATGTTGTTCGGGAATCCACCGGAATCATCACCGCCAAGCTGATCGCGGAGAAGGATAACCCCCAGGCGGATGTGATTTGGGGAACGGCGGCCTCCTCCATGATGGTGCTGGATGATATGGACGCCCTGGAGCCCTACGAGCCCGAGGGCTGCGATAGAATTCTTCCGGAATTTAAGTCTGACAAGGAGATCCCCACCTGGGTGGGTATCGACGCCTGGGAGACAGCCTTTGTGGTAAATACCCAGGAGCTGGAGAAGCTGGGTATGGAGGCGGATGAGATCAAAACCTACGAGGATTTGCTGGATCCCCGTCTGCAGGGACAGATCGTTATGTCCAACCCCAACTCTTCAGGAACGGGATTTCTGACGGTGTCGGCCATCCTTCAGCTGAAAGGAAAGGATTCCGAGGCAGGCTGGGATTACCTGGATCAGCTGCATGAGAATGTAGCCCAGTACGTTCACTCCGGCTCCAAGCCGGCCAAGATGGCGGCTTCCGGAGAGTGCGCGGTGGGAATCAGCTTTGGCTATGCGGGAATCAGCCAGCGGGACAAGGGAGCTCCGGTGGAGGTGATTTTCCCGGAGGAAGGCTCCGGTTGGGATCTGGAGGCCAACGCCCTGCTGAAGAAGGACGAGATCAACCCTGCGGCGTACACCTTCTTAGACTGGGCCATCACCGACGAGGCCATGGATCTGTACAGGGTTAATTATCCTATTGTAACTGTGGAGAACACAGGAAGCTACGAGGGCTACGACAGCAACCCGCTGGATCAGCTTATCGACAACGATTTCTCCTGGGCCGCTGAGAACAGAGAGAGCATCCTGAACCAGTGGATGGAGAACTACGACAGCAAATCAGAAGCAGAGTAAGAGGAAGGGGATTGAAGATGGCATTTTTGTCCGTAAAGAATATCGTAAAAAAATTCGATACGCAGACTGCGCTGAATAACGTAAGCGTAGACATAGAAAAGGGAGAGCTGGTCAGCATTTTGGGGCCCTCGGGCTGCGGAAAAACTACCCTTCTTCGGATTATCGCGGGGTTGGAGACTCCCACCATGGGACAGGTATTTATTGATGGAAAAGAGTGCACAAGTCTTCCCCCCTCAAAACGGAACTTCGGCATAGTCTTTCAGTCCTACGCCCTGTTTCCGCATATGACCGTGGAGCAGAATCTGCTCTTCGGCCTTAACCAGCAAAAATATCTCTCCAAGGACGAGAGAAAGATACGGGCCCGGGAGGTGCTGGAAATGGTGGACCTCTACGAGCACAGGAATAAATACCCCGCGCAGCTCTCCGGGGGACAGCAGCAGAGAATCGCCCTGGCCAGGGCAATCTCCCTGAAGCCGGCTTTCCTTCTGCTGGATGAGCCCCTGTCGGCCCTGGACGCCAAGGTCCGCGTAAAGCTGCGGGCGGAGATCCGGAGAATCCAGAAGAAGCTGGGCATCACCACCATCCTGGTTACCCATGACCAGGAGGAGGCCCTGACCATGGCGGATAAAATCGTGGTGATGAATAACGCGGTGGTGGAGCAGGTGGGCACGCCCAGGGAGATCTACGACTCTCCCAGGACAGTCTTCACCGCCAAGTTCATCGGCACCATGAATATGTATGAGCAGGAGGGCAGCCTTTGGGGCGTGCGCCCGGAGACGGTGAAAATTGCCAAGACAGCCAAGCCCGGGGATATGTCCTGCCACAAGGGTACTGTGGAGGAGATCGAGTTCCGGGGAGCCCTCACCCGCATCTACGGAAGACTGCAGGAGAACCGGAAGACGATCTGCGCAGACCTGGATTCCCATGAGGCGGAAGCCCTGCGCCTGGTGGAGAAGGAGGATGTATTTTTCCACATTCCCCAGTCAGAGATTGTCCACTATCAGGGACAGGAGTCGGCAGAAAGGATCACCGCATGAAAAAGTTTAGAGATATGAAGCTGTACCGGAACCCGGCAAATGTTTTCATGATCTGCATGACGCTGGTGCTGGTAATCATTTTAATCTGTCCGCTGGCGGCGCTGTTTTCCAAGGCCTTCCTCACGGCCTCCGGGGACTTCGCCGGGCTGGAAAATTACGTCAAATATTTTTCCACCCCCGCCCTGTCTGTGTCTATTAAGAACACGATGGTGGTCTCCTGCGCGGCGGCGGTCCTGGGAACCCTGCTGGGCTTCCTCTATGCCTACGGACTCACCAGAACAAAGATAAAGGGCAAGACCTTCTTCCGCTACGTGGCCATGATCCCTCTCTTTCTTCCCACGGTAGTCCACGGTTTAAGCCTGGTCTATCTCTTCGGAAAGCAGGGGATGATCACCGGCCTGGGCTGGGACATCGGGCTTTACGGGAGGACGGGAATCATCCTGTCGGAGATTATCTACACCTTTCCCCAGGCCTTCCTGATGTTCTCCATTGCCCTCAACTATGCGGACGGCCGGCTGTACGAGGCGGCGGAGACCATGGGCTGCGGAGCCCTGAAGAAGTTTACCCACATTACCCTGCCCTCGGTGAAGTATACCCTGATCAACAGCCTTTTCGTATGCTTTACCCTGGCCTTCACAGATTTCGGCGCCCCCAAGGTGCTGGGAGGAAACTACAATGTGCTGGCCACGGACATCTACAAGCAGGTGGCCGGGCAGTTTAACATGAATATGGGGGCGGTGGTGGGAACCCTCCTTCTGATCCCGGCGGTGATCAGCTTTGGGGTGGACCGGGTGACCTCCGGAAAAAACAGCGAGGGCATCAGCTCCAAGGCTCAGGCATTGAAAATCAAAGAGAGCAAGACCAGGGACGGGGTATTCTACCTGATCTGCGGTGGAATTTCCCTGTGCCTCTTGGGCCTGGTGGCAGTGTTGTTCGTGGGAGCCTTCACCAAATATTACCCGTACGATATGGGCTTTACCCTGGAGAATTTCAAGTTTAATCCCTCCACAGGAGGCTTCCAGAGTTTCCTGAATTCCATCGGCATGAGTCTTCTGACTGCGGTGGTGGGTACGGTTTTCGTCTTTGTCTATGCTTACTTTATTGAGCGGGGCAAATGTAACCGGATCTTTAAAAACACGGGGAGGATGCTCTCTTCCCTGCCTCTGGCCTTGCCGGGAATGGTTATTGGCCTGGGCTTTATCTTCTTCTTCAACCAGAAGGATAACCCGCTGAATTTTATTTACGGGACAGTGATCATCCTAGTTCTGGCCAACATTGTGCACTTTTATTCCGTGCCCTTTGTGACCGCCAGCGGAGCCCTGAAGAAGCTGGATAAGGAGTATGAAAATGTGGCGGACAGCCTGAAGATTCCCGCCTGGAAGACTTTCTGCCAGGTGGTGGTTCCCCTGTCCCTGCCGGCGGTGCTGGAGATTTTCATGTACTATTTCATGAATTCCATGGTCACTGTGTCGGCGGTGGTGTTCCTGTACAGCGCCCAGTTTAAGATTGCTTCCATCGCCATCACCCATATGGAGGAGGCGGGGGATATCGCCCAGGCGGCGGCCATGAGCCTGCTGATCCTGCTGATTAATGTGGCGGCCCGGGGGCTCTACGAAGTCTGCAGAAGGTTAAGTACCCGGGAGCGCGGCGCCCGGGAGGGAGCAGGGAAGGCCAGGGTACATCTCTTTAAGGGAAAGGTACAGGGCAGCCTGTAAATAGAGAAATCAATAATAAGAATAAGATAACGGAGGATAAGAATAATGAAAGTTTTTTGTCTGGGAGCAGCCGGAAGAATTAGCAGAGAATCTGCGCTGGATCTGGTGCAGTACTCGGATTTCGAGAAGATTACCATTGGGGATTACAATGTGGAGGAGGCCCAGAAGGTGGCCCAGTGGCTGAATGACGACCGGGTAGATGTGGTGAAAATTGACGTGACTAAGGTGGACGAGGCCGCGGAAATGATGAAGGGCTACGATGTGGTCATGGACGGAACACAGATCACCTTAAACGGCCTTTCCACAGAGTGTATCGCCAAAGCGGGCTGTCACGGGGTAAACCTCAACGGCTTCGGTGAGGAGAATAAGTGGGACGGTCTGTTTAAGGAGGCCGGCAAGGCCTGCGTTCCCGGTTTTGGCATGACGCCGGGAACCACGCAGATGATGGCCATGCACCTAGCTAACCAGCTGGATACCGTGGAGGAGGTCTATGTATCCCACGGAGCCTTCCGCCCCTTTGCTTTCTCCAAATCCATCACCGAGACTACCACCTATGAGTATGATCCTAACCTGGAGAGCCGGGTGGTATTTGAGGACGGAAAATTTATTCAGGTGCCGCCCTTTGCCCGCCCCCGGAAGATCGATCTGCCCCAGCCCTACGGGGAGACCACCCAGTATATTATTCCTCACTCAGAGACGGTGACCCTGGCCCAGGCCTTAAAGGATAAGGGCGTGCGCCTGATCGAGGTGAGAGGCACCTGGCCGCAGCAGAACATGACCCTGGTGAGAGGCCTGTACGATTACGGCATCCTGAAGAACCCGGTGGTGAAGGTGGGAGACACCGAGAAGGGGCTCATGAGCATCATCGGCGACTATCTGGTGGAGAGCCAGGAAGGAAAAACCACCAAGTTATACGGCTACGCTCTCCACGTGGAGGTGGTAGGCTACAAGGATGGAGTGAAGAAGCAGGGGATTCTTTACCACACCCACCCCGCCTCCGACGGCAGTGTGGAAGGCTGGGAGGGACTTCGGGCCTACACCAGAAATGTGGGTATCCCCCTGGCTATCGCCGCGGAGCAGCTGGCTAAGGGTCAGGTGAAGGGAACGGGAATTCTGATCCCGGAGGATGCCTTCGAGCCGGAGCAGATCTTTAAGGAGCTGGAGAGAAGGGGCATCTATATGCACGAGAGCTGGAATAGCCTGTAAACAGGATAAAATTCCCCGGCGGGTACCTGTACAAAAGCCCGCCGCAGCGGATCGCTGTAAAAAACCTGCGGCAGCGGCCCTTGGCCTTGCATCCTCCTTCTGGCTGTGTTAAACTTTTGTATAATACAGGGCTTTGACAGAGAGGAGAAGAGGAAGATGAAGAAACCGGTATTGGTGATTATGGCAGCGGGGATGGGCAGCCGATACGGAGGGTTAAAGCAGATCGACCCGGTGGACCAGGAAGGCCACATCATCATGGACTTTTCCATGTATGACGCCAAAGAGGCGGGCTTTGAGAAGGTTATCTTTATTATTAAGAAGGAAAATGAGCAGGATTTCCGGGAGCGGATCGGCAGCCGGCTGGAGGGCCAGCTGGAGACAGCCTATGTGTTCCAGGAGCTTACAAACCTGCCGGAGGGATTTTCCGTTCCGGAGGGGCGGGTGAAGCCCTTTGGCACAGGCCATGCGGTGCTAAGCTGTATCCATGAGATAGACGGCCCCTTCGCGGTGATCAACGCCGACGATTACTACGGCAAGGAGGCTTTCCGGGAGATTTACCGCTATCTGACGGAGAACCAGGACGATGAGAAATACCGCTACGCCATGGTGGGCTATGTGCTGGAGAACACCCTGACGGATAACGGGTATGTGGCCCGGGGAGTCTGCGAGACAGACGCTCAGGGACATCTGGTGGACATTGTGGAGCGCACCCACATCGAGAAGCGCCCGGGCGGCGCAGCCTACACAGAGGATGAGGGCGCCACTTGGAAACAGCTTCCCGCGGACTCGGTGGTTTCTATGAATATGTGGGGCTTCCAGGCCAGCATGATGAGGGAGCTCAAAGAACGCTTTGGGAAATTCCTGGAGGAAAATCTTAAGATCAACCCCTTAAAGTGCGAGTACTTCCTGCCCTTTGTGGTCAACGAGCTGCTGCAGGAGGGCAAGGCCACCGTTCAGGTGCTCAAATCCATGGATAAGTGGTACGGAGTCACCTACAAGGAGGATAAGGCCGCGGTGGTGGCGGCTATCCAGGGGATGAAAGACAGGGGCCTTTACCCCAGGAAGCTCTGGGAGTGATAAAACAGAGGGGATGTTACAATATTCGATATCCGTTAATTGCAACATCCCCCACTTCTAGTTTTGATCGATATACATAAAAATTTTTTATCTGAGTTCTGCTGAATATTTCCGGTCAGCAGAACTTTTTATAATATTCCAGAAGCTCCGCAGCGATGCCGGAGAGAGGAATCCTGCTGGGCTTGATCCAGGATAACTCTACTTTTATTGGACAATCCTGTATAGGAATCAGCTGGAAATCATGATGCTCCTGCCAGAAGGAGACGCTGGGGTCGGCAGCGATCAATCCTACGGCGTCAGAGCTTTGAACCAGCTGGAAGAAAAGCTGGCTGTTGTTTATTTGGATAAGCCCCCGTGCCCTTGTTTTCAACCCGGAAGCGACGGAGAGAGAGTAGGAGGAATCCTCGTCTAGTCCCTCATAGGAAATGATGGTGTAGGGAAATAAATCTTCCATATTAATCGTGGAGGCTGTATATAAGGGGGAGTGTTTTCCGACAATGGCGCACAGAGGCACCTGTTTGATGGGATTGTATTCAATATTATTATTTTTCAGCAGAATGCGCAGCGAGTGCAGATAGGAGCTCACTGTACCCAGAAAGGCCATGTCGATCTGACAAGTGGACAGATGCTGGAGTAAGGGGGTAAAATCGGTATAATTTGTCAGGGCGAATTTAATGGGAGCGTGCAAATACTTTTCGGCGATGGGCAAAATGATAGAGCTGATTCGAGCCGTGTTTAAGGTGGCGACGTTTAAATTGATCTGGGTGGGATATTCCTCCAACTCTTTGATTTTTTTGACATTATCACATTCCTGCGCGATAATGCGAAAACGCGTAATAAGCTCCTGCCCTCGGGCGGTGGTCAGCACAGGAGAGTTTTTGCGATTAAAAATCTGGAAGCCCAGCTCTTCCTCCAGCTGCTTGATGGAATAGCTCAGATTTGGCTGAGAAATATATAAATTGCGGGCTGCCTGACTAAAAGACCCTGTCTCTGCTATCTCAATCACATAAAATATCTGTTCTAATTTCAAAAAACATCCCCCCATCTTTGTGTATATCAATTAAATTTTAGATAGAATTCAATAAAAATTATATATTTCCCTGGAGATTCTGTCAAATGTTAAAATAATTTATAAGGATATCCGAAGCAATAAAAAATGGAGGTCAGCAAAACGATGAGGGAACAAGTAAAGTTACTTTACCATTCTGAAGAGATAAAGAAGGCATTTTCCTTTATTCGGGAGGATGATGCCCATACCTTTGAGCAGCAGATGGAATTGGCGCGGATTCCGTCTTACTTGAACGGAGAAAAGGAGCGGGCAGACTATTTTAAAAAATTGATGGAAGCAGAGGGTTATGAAGCCCGGACAGACGAGGTGGGCAATGTGTATACCCGGATCAAAGGCACGGGTAAAGGCCCCACAGTGTACATATCCGCTCATTTAGACACCGTATTTCCGCAGGAAACTTCCCTGGAGGGCAAGTGGGAGGGAAGCGTAATCAATCTTCCTGGTATTTGTGATGACACTCGAGGTCTGGCGGAGATACTGGCGATACTGCGGGCAATTAAAGCGGAAGGGCTAAAGCCGGTAGGAGATATCATCATCGGCGGAAATGTAGGGGAAGAGGGACTGGGTAATTTGCGGGGCATGAAATACTTCTTTAGCCAGAATGCAGATGAGATCGACGGCTTCCTGAGTATAGACGGAGTGGGGCCTATCATTTGCTATGGGGCCACCGGGAGCCATAGATACGAGGTTACCTTTCGCGGGGAAGGAGGTCACTCCTATGGGGCCTTTGGATTGGTAAATCCCATCCACGCCATGGGGCGCGCCATTAGCTATATTTCCGAACTGAGAACGCCAAGATTTCCTAAAACTACTTTTTCTGTGGGGGTGGTTGAAGGAGGGACTTCTGTCAACGCAATTGCTTCTGCGTGTAAAATGCTGGTTGATATACGTTCGGATGGTAATGATGAATTAAATGATCTCGATGAAAGGATTCAGGAATGCATTAAGCGGGCGGTGGAGGATGAAAATGAACGCTGGAGTGAAGAGCGAGCCTACGAGCAGGAAGGAATGAACGGTTTTAACAAGGATGCCAGAATTTCCCTATCTGTACAGCAGATAGGAGAGCGGCCGGCTGGAAATCAAGAAAGAGACTGTGAGATCGTATCAATTCTTTCCGCCGCTTTTGAAGTCCTGAATGTGGAGCCGGACTATATGTCAAACGGCAGCACAGACGCCAACGTACCCATCAGTATGGGCATACCTGCGGCCTGCGTCTGCGGAGGAGGAAAAGGCGGGAAATATCATTCGTTGGAGGAATGGTTTGATCCCACAGACGCCTACCTGGGTGTGCAGAGAAATCTTTTGGCATTATTGGCTATGACCGGTGTGGAAGGGATCTGTGAGCCTTGCCTGAAGATTAGAGATCGTAAGTAAAGGGGGAAAAGAGATGACATCGCAAATGACAATCTGTATCATTATTTTTGTATTGACGCTGATTGGCTTTGGCATTGGCGGAAAATATATGCAGCTCTCAGTTATAGCGCTTATTGGTATGATGGCGATGGTATTCACCGGCTGTCTGAGTCCGGAAACTGCCCTGGCTGGCTTTGGAAATTCCAGCGCCATACTAATGGCCGGAATGTTTGTGGTGGCAGAGGGACTTAACAGGACGCAGATGATCCGCCATATTTCCCAGGGAATCTGCAAGGTCAGCAAGGGATCATTCAGGAAGGTTCTGGCGGGTTACGCGATTTTGATTGCCCTGCTGACCCAGTTCATTCCCAGTGCGATTGTATGCTTTAGTATCGTAATGCCCTTGGCGCTGGATGCATGCAGAGAGTTAAAGGTGAATCCTTCCAAAATGGTATTTCCCTTGGGACTTACTGCGGTAACCTCCACACTGACGCTGCCGTTAAGCGCTGCAATATCTGAAATCGCGCGTATCGAAGGCTTTTTTGAAGCATACGATTATACGGATTATACAATTAATGTGATGGATATAACCTGGGCAAAATGGCCGGTTTTAGTGGTGGTTCTAATTTTGGCAATTTTTGTGATGCCCAGATTTATGCCGGACAAGGCACCGGCGGAAAACAGCGATTTTCAGGGGAAGCGCTTAAGCGATGAACGGCTCTCCCCGGTACGGGAAGTGATCGGATATGGTACCTTCGTTCTGGTGTTGGTGGGGATGATCTTTTCCTCGACTCTGGGAATTCCTACCTGGCAGATAGCTGCGGCAGGAGGACTTCTGATTGTGGCCAGCGGCGTGTTGGATTTTAAAAGCGCGGTTAACGCCATGAACCTGAACATTGTTTTCCTTTATGTGGGTTCACTGGGGATTGCCAATGCTCTGTCAGCTACCGGCGCTGCGGATACTATCGGGGATGCCCTGGCAAATATCGTACAGACATTAAACAATAATTATCTGATTGGTCTGCTGCTGTTCATCGTACCGTTTATCTTGACGCAGTTTATGTTAAATTTGGGTGTATATTCTATCTTTGCTCCCCTTTACATTATGCTGTGCAAATCTATGGGGGCTAATCCCATCGGTCCGGTGATCCTATGCATTATCTCTACCCAGGTGGCCTTCTTTACTCCGCTGGCCACTCCTGTGGTGCCGGTCATGATGGGGGTGGGCAACTACACCATGAAAGACCTGCTGAAAATGGGGATTCTCCCATTCATTGTGGTCACTGTGGTATGCGTAGGCTGGATTATGACGGTATTCCCTATTGTTTAAGGTGAGAGCGCGGATATAGGGGGAAAATGATGGCTGTGAGGGCTCACTGGCGGCGCTCACAGCCATCGCGGCCAGTGGGGATGCAAAAATTATCATATTTTCTCATATAGAACCCGCCCTTCTGTTCTGATGGAGTCCAGCAGCTCCGGCTGCACTTCCCGATCCAGGTTTACTATATCAAAAAATAATAGCGTGGAGGTTTCCTCCTGGACATCTAAGGCAAAGCGGTCAAAATCCCCGCCGGTGGCCGCCAGATCAATATCGCTGGTTCGCCGGAAGTCTCCCCGGGCCCGGGAACCAAAGAGAATCACTTTGCTGATCCCGTACTTTTTGGCCAGATCCTGGATTTCCAGGATTACCAGGGGGCGGATGCCTGTGTCTTCCATCATTGTCTCATTCCTCCTATTTCTGGAGATATCTGCAGATATTGTATCACGGGGGCCAAGCCAAAGCAATTAACATTTGTGACAGTGGCAGGCTGTTACGAACGGATACAAAAATAAGGCGGAAATCCTTGACAATGCTTGACTTGCTGTGGTATAGTAAGTAGGCGACATGGAAGAGGTCTTTTTTTTATGCCAAAAAACAGCGTTGCAAGCCGCTGTGAAAGGGCGAAAGAGACTGTTGCAAATGCAAATGAACACAGTGGAGGTGGAAGTCGTGCGCGTTAAAATTACATTGGCATGCACTGAGTGCAAGCAGCGGAACTACAACATGACCAAGGAAAAGAAAAACCATCCGGAGAGAATGGAGACCAAGAAGTATTGTAAGTTCTGCAAGAGACACACAATGCACAAGGAAACCAAATAAATTTGGTGAGAGGTGAAACGATGGCAGGTTCTGTAAAGGCAGAGAAGGCTCACAAGAAGAGCTGGTTCAAAGGACTCAAATCCGAGTTTAAGAAGATCGTATGGCCGGACAGAAAGACCCTGGGCAAGCAGACGGTGGCGGTGACGGTGATCACAGCGATCCTGTGCCTGGTTATCAGCGTTCTGGACAGTCTGGTGCTGCAGATTCTGAATTTCTTAATTAAATAAGGATAAGGGTGAGAGAATGTCAGAAGCGAATTGGTATGTAGTCCACACCTACTCGGGCTACGAGAAAAAGGTAAAGGCCAACATTGAAAAGACAATAGAGAACAGACACCTGGAAGATCAGATTCTGGAAGTGCGTGTGCCCATGGAAGACGTGGTGGAGCTGAAAAACGGCGTGAAAAAGCAGACGCAGCGGAAGATGTTTCCCGGATATGTGCTGCTGAATATGGTGATGAATGACGATACCTGGTACGTTGTTCGCAACACCAGAGGTGTAACAGGATTTGTCGGACCGGGATCCAAGCCCGTACCCCTGACGGAGGAAGAGATGAGACCGCTGGGTGTAAAGAATGAAAACCTGAAGGTTGATTTTGAGGAAGGCGACAGCGTAGTGGTGACCGGCGGAGCCTGGAAGGATACCGCGGGAGTGATCCAGAGCGTCAACCAGGCGAAGCAGATGGTGACCATCAATGTTGAGCTGTTCGGCCGTGAGACTCCGGTTGAGATCAGTTTCGCAGAAGTGAAGAAAATGTAACAAAAAGAAGAGCTCCGGCTTTCGGGGCTCGTGGGAGGGAAATCCCCGCAATTACCACATTATAGGAGGTGCCTGACATGGCAAAGAAAGTAACAGGATACATTAAATTACAGATTCCCGCTGGTAAGGCAACACCAGCACCCCCGGTTGGTCCTGCACTGGGTCAGCACGGTGTGAACATTGTTCAGTTTACCAAGGAGTTCAACGCGAGAACAGCTGACAAGGGCGATGTGATCATCCCCGTAGTTATCACTGTATACGCAGACAGAAGCTTCAGCTTCATCACCAAGACTCCTCCGGCAGCCGTATTGTTGAAGAAAGCTTGCAATATCAAATCCGGCTCCGGCGTTCCGAACAAGACCAAGGTAGCGACTATTTCCAAGGACAAGGTGAGAGAGATCGCTGAGATGAAGATGCCCGACCTGAATGCCGCCAACATCGAGAGCGCGATGAGCATGATCGCCGGCACCGCCAGAAGCATGGGTATCGTAGTAGAGGACTAAGTCGCATAGAACATGTGGGAGGGCAATCCCCGCAATTACCACTAGGAGGTTATAGAAATGAAACGAGGAAAGAGATATTTAGAGTCTGCAAAGGCAATCGACCGTGCAACCCTGTACGATCCCGCTGAGGCCATTGCACTTGTTAAGAAATCCGCAGTAGCTAAGTTTGACGAGACCATCGAGGCTCACATCCGTACCGGTTGTGACGGACGTCATGCTGATCAGCAGATCCGCGGCGCTGTAGTTCTGCCCCACGGAACCGGCAAGAAGGTTCGCGTGCTGGTATTCGCTAAGAATGCCAAGGCTGACGAGGCTGTTGCTGCAGGTGCTGAGTACGTTGGAGCAGAGGAGCTGATCCCGAAGATTCAGAACGAGGGATGGTTCGACTTCGACGTTGTGGTAGCTACCCCGGATATGATGGGTGTTGTTGGCCGTCTGGGCCGTGTGCTTGGACCCAAGGGTCTGATGCCCAACCCCAAGGCTGGTACCGTAACCATGGATGTGGCTAAGGCCGTTGCCGATATCAAAGCAGGTAAGATCGAATATCGTCTGGACAAGACCAACATCGTTCACGTGCCAATCGGAAAAGCTTCTTTCACTGAGGAGCAGTTAGCGGACAACTTCCAGACCCTTATCGACGCAATCATCAAGGCTAAGCCGGCCGCTGTAAAGGGCCAGTATCTGCGCAGCGTGACCGTGGCTCCGACCATGGGACCGGGCGTAAAGATTAACCCGATGAAGCTGGTATAAGAGAATTCCATTTCCAGGAGCGGAGGGGGAGACCCGTAACAGTTCGGCCTTTCGGTCTTACTGATACGACACCCTTCCGCTCAATATAAAAAATGCTTGACAAAAACTTGACTTGATGGTAACATACGACATGTATCACGCCGAAGACAGCAGGTGCCCCCGGGCATAAGCAGCATACGCCTGCCGAGGAATATACATTCTGACTAGGAATTGTACCTCACTGTCCTTGCGGCAGCGGGGATTTTTTTATTTCTTAAGCGTGTACACTTACAAATACTATAAGGAGGTGCACCATTATGGCAAAAGTTGAACTCAAGAAACCGATCGTAGATGAGATCGCTGCACATGTGAAAGACGCTGAGTCCGTAATCCTTGTGAATTACGCTGGTCTGACCGTAGAGCAGGATACCAAGCTGCGTAAGGAATTAAGAGAAGCCGGCATCGTATACAAGGTATACAAGAATACGATGATGAAGCGTGCGTTTGCTGACACACCCTACGAGGCGCTGGTTCAGCATCTGGACGGCCCCAATGCGATTGCAATCTCTGCTGAGGATGCAACTGCACCGGCAAGAATTATGGCAAACTTTGCAAAGACTGCTCCGAAGCTGGAGCTGATCGCGGGTGTTGTAGAGGGAGCTTACTACGACAAGGCAGGAGTTGTTGCTCTGTCCGAGATCCCCTCCAGAGAGGTTCTGCTGGGAAGACTGTTCGGTTCTATGCAGTCCCCGATCGCAAACTTCGCTCGCGTTATCAAGCAGATCGCCGAGAAGAACGGCGAGGGCGCAGCAGAGGCTTAAGCTTTTCGCTTTTGGCGAAAGTGGCCTGATTATGACTATCGAAAAAATAAGAAAAATTGGAGGTAAATTATCATGGCAAAACTGACTACCGCTGAATTTATTGAAGCTATCAAAGAGTTATCCGTATTAGAGCTGAACGAGCTGGTTAAGGCTTGCGAGGAGGAGTTCGGTGTATCCGCAGCAGCAGGCGTTGTTGTAGCAGCAGCAGGCGCTGGCGCAGCTGAGGCAGCTGAGGAGAAGGACGAGTTCGACGTAGAGCTGACCGAGGTTGGCCCCAACAAGGTTAAGGTTATCAAGGTTGTTCGTGAGGCAACTGGCCTGGGCCTGAAGGAGGCTAAGGAAGTTGTAGACGGCGCTCCGAAGGTTGTAAAAGAGGGCGTATCCAAGGCTGAGGCTGAGGAGATGAAGACCAAGCTTGAGGCTGAGGGTGCAAAGGTAACCCTGAAATAATTGAGTTTCGGTTAGAAAGACGGCTCCGACCCGCAAGGGTTGGGGCCGTTTGTTGTTGCGTCACAGTGAAAATAAACCCCCTGCTATGCAGGGGGAGGGCAGATCTTTAGATATAAGCAAGAACTCCTGTGCTAAAATTAAAAGTGGGTCTGCAAAACCACAAATAAAATAGCACAGGAGGTCCTA
>DVHU01000078.1 GCA_018711815.1 Candidatus Egerieimonas intestinavium | reverse complement strand
ATCTGCGGCACCATGGAAATGGTCCCGTAATAGGCTGCACTGATCTGGCTTATGGTATCTCCCTTCTTCACCCGGTAAGTGGTTCTTGCGGAGGAGGTCTGCTTGTCCTCCTGCCCGGAGGTCTGATCCTGCCGGCTGTTGGTCTCCTGCTCCTCTTCCCTGGTAGGCTGAGGGGAAGGAGTAGAAGTAGGCGTAGGTGTAGGTGTCGGCGTAGGTGTCGGCGTGGCTGCTCCCGCCCCTGCGCCGGTCTCCTGGGAATCCCCATCATCCTTCGGGGACTGGCTGTCAGCCTTTTGTCCCTGGGCTTCCCCGCTGGCGCTCTCGCTGTCCTGCCCCTCCTCCAGCACCGAATCCACCGCCTGTCTCATCCCGTCATAACGGCTCATAAAAGTAATACCCAGAGCCAGCAGCGCCAGCACCGAGCAGGTGCTTACGGCGTAAACCATGCTCCGCACCTTAATGTGCTGCTTCTCTTCCCCTTTGTCCACAATAGTTTTTCGGAAATGGCTCACCGCCCGGTCCGGCACCGAGGTCTCATCCTCTATGGAGCGGTTCCTGTTTTTCCCGATCATGTAGGACTGCATGGGCTCATTTTTCTCATAATAAATATAGTACCCGCCCTGGGATACCATCTGCCCATTTTCATATGTATAAAAAGCCTCCTCCTTCTCCTGAGGCTGGTAATAGAAAAGTACCTTGTCATTTCCCCCAAAGTGATTTAAGTGCGTGTGAAGGATGGTATCGCTGATCTCCCCGGCGCCTCCCGGCAGAAACAGGCTCCAGCCCACGATCTCCTGTCCGGGAAAATATTCCTTCATCCGGTCATGGATTTTGCTCCACACCTGCTCGTCCAGGGTGATGTGCTCCCGGGCCGGCTCCATCTCCTCCACCTCCAGAGCGCTCTGGATAAAAATATAAGAGATACCGGAATCCCAGTTGTATTTTCCCAGCAGTATGGAGCCTTTGCCCTTCACCGGCTCCTCCCGGGCGATCTTCTGCAGATAAGTGTAGACGTAATCCTCCATGTAGATTTTCAGATAAGACTTCCCCTCACCGATTTGTCTGATGTTCCTGGGCAGCTGGAAAATCCCTTCGTTTCCTTTTGCCTCCTTCTTCTCCTCCTTGTAAACAATTTCTATCATATTGATTCACCCCTTCGGCATACACCATACCACGCCGCAGGCGCAAAATTTATCAGTTTGTGCAGGGAAATTTCGCTTTTTTAGCGACAATTTTCTCTCCGGTTCCTGAAGACTGCCCCTCACCGGGGATCCCCACCTGGCAAATCCTAGTATTTTTCCCCCGGACGCTGAATATTCTATTGATAAACGGGTAAAATCCTCGTAGAAAGAGAGGTAAGACATGGACGAGCAGACCTTCTATATAGATGAAAAAAAAGAGACTGCCAGCCAGGAGCTGGCATGCCTGCTGCAAAAGTGTATCCGCATGGTGGAACGCCCCTGGCGGGAGCTGGTGTTCCTTTGTATCGGCAGCGACCGGATCACCGGGGACAGCCTGGGGCCCCTGGTCGGCCACCTGCTCTCCAGGCATATCTGGCAGCACAGCTTTATCTACGGGACCCTGGACGAGCCCGTCCACGCCCTTAACCTGGCCGGACAGCTGGAAAAGATCAAAAAAAAGCATCCCTCTGCCCTGGTTGTTGCAGTGGATGCTTCTCTGGGATCCCAAAAACACGTGGGGTATATTACCGTGGGCCTGGGGCCCATCCATCCCGGCGCCGGGGTCCGCAAGGAGCTGCCCGACGTGGGAGATATCTTCATCACCGGAATCATCAACGCCTCGGGAACTCTGGAGCATTTCCTCCTGCAGACCACCCGGCTGTCCACGGTGATCAGCATGGCGGACTCCATCACCCAGGGAATCCTCATGGCCCTCTCCGGTCAGGCCAGGGCTCTGCGCTTTCGTCCCGAGGAGCTTCTCCCCCAGGAAGAGCCGCGCCTTCTGCGCTGCTGGGCAAAGGACTCCACATTGGCCGCCTTCTCCATGGATACCGCCTCCGGGGAGGGCACCAGCAGATCCTGACTCTCCAGCACCTGGTGAATTCCCGAGATCTTTGTGCACAGCTGACCCAGCTTTTTCCCCAGGGGCCTCAGCAGCCTGTACTTTTCCAGCCTCTGGGAGTAATATTCCAGGATCTCCGCCGAACCGCAGTACTTGTCGGTAAAGCAGATCACGTAGGTCTCCCAGTGTCTGGGGGGAATCAGTGTTGTGGGCCACATATGCTTAGTGATCACTTCCTTCTCAATGGAATTCAGCTTGAAATACTTCTTGGCATTGCGGTAGGCCGTCCAGGGATGCGTCATGGCGTGAAGCCGGTCGCCGGTCTTCTCACTGTGGGTGCGCCAATCGTACAGAAACAGATCGTGCAGCATACCTCCCCTGGCCGCGGACCGGGCGTCCAGCTGGAGGGCCTTGCAGATTCTGAAATTGTAATAGGCCACGCTGAGGCAATGCTGGTAGCAGTCGGTGTCACAGTGCTGGTAAAAGCGCTTCATCCTCAGCACCACCGGGTGATACACAATATCCTCGATACACCGGTAAAATTCCAGATTCAGCTCCAGATTCGTATACCGCTTTCTTCTCAGCTGGGCTCTGCGCCTCTTGGGCGCAGGCAAATGCTTTCCCGTCATAATTCTACACGCCCTTCCAAGGCTCTGAGCAAAGTTACCTCGTCAATATACTCCAAATCTCCTCCCACCGGGACTCCGCTGGCGATTCTGCTCACCTTGATCCCCGTGGGTTTAATCAGCTTGCTGATATACATGGCTGTGGTCTCCCCCTCCAGGCTGGAGTTGGTGGCGATAATCACCTCGTCCACATCCCCCTGAAGGCGGTGCATGAGCTCCTTCAGCTTAATGTCCCCGGGCCCGATCCCCAGCATGGGGGAGATAGCCCCGTGGAGCACGTGATACACCCCGTCATACTTGCCGGTTTTCTCGTAGGCCGCCAGATCCCGGGTATTCTCCACCACCATGATCACCTTCTGATTTCTGGCAGGGTTGCTGCAGATGGGACAGAGCTCCTGGTCCGTGAGGGTATAGCAGTTCTTGCAGTAGCGCACCTGCTCCCGGGCCTCCGTCATAGCCCCCGCCAGCTGCCGCACCTGGTCCTGGGGCATGTTGATAATGTGAAATGCCAGACGCTGGGCGGATTTCGCTCCTATCCCAGGCAGTCCGGCCAGCTGCTCAATTAATTTGCTGATATGACTGCTGTAGTATTCCATATCAGAAGGGGAAGCCTCCGCCCAGTCCGCCGGTCAGCTTGGACATAACCGCGGCGTTCTCTTCCTCCATCTTGCGCAGGGCCTCGTTGGTGGCCGCCATGATCAGATCCTCCAGCATCTCGATATCGTCGGGATCCACCACCTCCTCGGAGAGCTTCACCTTGGTGATCTCCTTCTTGCCGGATACGGTTACCTCCACGGCTCCGCCGCCGGCGGACGCGGTAAATTCCTTCTCTTCCAGGGCCTTCTGGTTCTCCTCCAGCTGCTTCTGCATCTTCTGGGCCTGCTTCATCAGGTTATTCATGTTGCCGGGCATACCCATGCCTCCGGGAAATCCGCCTCTTTTTGCCATCTCTTTATATCCTCCTACTTATTCCTCGTCCGGTTCCTCTTCCACCACCACGGGCATGTGAACCGCCTCTTTGATCAGATCGTCAATGGAAATCTCTGCCAGCCCGGTCTTCTGATGCTCCGCCGCCAGAAGCATTTCCACCTCCACAGATTTGCCAATCCTTCCCTGGATCAGACGCTCCAGCATCTGAGCCGCCTCGGGATTGTTCACATAGTTCGCCGCCAGGGGGTTGGTAAACTCCACATAGAGCTTCGCCTCCCCGGTATCGCCGTTATACTTGGGCCTCGCGGTCAAGAGCATCTGCTTGAACATGCCCTCGCTCTGTCCCACAATCATCTTCCACTCCCGCTTCACCTGCTGCAGGTCCTCCGGGGCTGCCTTCTTGGGCGCCTCCTGGGGTGCAGCCGTTCCTCCGACTCCCGGCATACCGCCGGGCGCTGCCATCCCGCAGCCCTGTCCTGCCCCTGTCGGGGGAACCGGGCCGCCATAGCCGGCCCCGGCGCCGGGAGCCGCCTGCAGGGGAATCCCCTGCTCCACCTTCTCCTCCAGGATTCTCAGCCGGTCCAGAACGGAGTCCAGTCCCTGCTCCATAGAGGGGCGGCACAGCTTAATGAGCGCGATCTCCACCAGCACCCGCTTCTGGGAAGCGTAGCGGAGCTGGCCTGACAGCTCGGAAAACACCCGAATATAACGCATCAGCGTCTCTGTGTCCACCATTGTACTTTCTTCCTGCAAAAGTTTCAAGTGTTCTGTGGAAACATCCAGAACTTCTTCCATGTTCGAGGAATTTTTCACCAGCAGCAGATTGCGCAGATACCAGGTAAAATCCGTCACCAGCTGCCCCAGCTCCTTGCCCTGGGTGATCAGCTCCTCCAAGGTGTGGATGCAGCCCACCACGTTCTGGCTCAGGATCTGCCGCAGCAGAGCGCTGAATACCTCCGTGTCCACCGTGCCCAGAACCTCCAGCACCTTGTCGTAGGTGAGGGTCTGCCCCAGATAGAAGGCGATACACTGATCCAGGAGACTTAAGGCGTCCCGCATGGAACCGTCCGCCGCCTTGGCCACATAGCGGATGGCCCGCTCCTCCACCTCCACCTGCTCCTGCTCCATCAGGTCCATGAGCCGGGCGGATATGGTGTCTATGGTAATCCGGCGGAAATCGTACCGCTGGCACCGGGAGAGGATAGTCACAGGAATCTTGTGAGCCTCGGTGGTAGCCAAAATGAAGATTACATAAGAAGGAGGTTCCTCCAGTGTCTTCAGGAGCGCGTTGAAGGCTCCCACTGACAGCATATGAACCTCGTCGATAATATAAACCTTATACTTTCCCTGGGTGGGCCGGTAGGCCACTTCCTCCCGGATTTCCCGGATATTGTCCACGCCGTTGTTGGAGGCGGCGTCAATCTCTATCACATTCATAGAAGCCCCGGAGGCAATGGCCCGACAGGTCTCGCACTGGTTGCAGGGGCTTCCGTCCACCGGGTGTTCACAGTTTACAGCCTTTGCCAGAATCTTCGCCACCGTGGTTTTTCCCGTACCCCGGGTTCCGCAGAAGAGGTACGCGTGGCCGATGCGGTTGGCCTTGATCTGGTTTTTCAATGTTGTCACAATGTGTTCCTGCCCCTTCACATCCTCGAAGGTATCAGGCCGGAACTTCCGGTACAGAGCTGTGTAGCTCATGGAATCTCTCCTCTTTTTCTCTGGCAGGCGCCGCGAAAGCAAAATTTACCTTCGCGGCGCCCGCAAAAATTTTTTTAATCTCCGAAGCTGATGCCGATTCTCTTAGCCTCTTTAATCTCCTGGGCATCGGGAGTCACCATCTTAAGCTTGCCCGCACACTCGCCCAGCGGAATCTTCTTGGTCTTGCCGTTGACAATACCAACCATGTAGCCGTAGTCGTCAGCCATGATCAGCTTGGCTGCCGCGCTGCCCAGTCTGGTAGCCAGCATACGGTCGTAGGGACAGGGGCTTCCGCCTCTCTGCATGTGGCCGGGCACGGTAACGCGGATCTCCATGCCGGTCTCCTTCTCGATCTCTGCCGCAATGGCGTAGGAAACGGAGGGATAAAGCTTCTTGTCCTCCTCCATTTTCTTCTTCAGCTCTTTCTTGGAGAGGGCCGCGTCCTCCTTGGAGATGGCTCCCTCAGCCACAGCCAGGATGGTAAAGCCGCTTCCTCTCTTTGCTCTGGCGTTGATGGCCTCGATCACCTTCTTAATGTCGTAGGGGATCTCGGGAATCAGAATAATGTCAGCGCCGCTGGCCATTCCGGCATACAGGGTCAGCCAGCCTACCTTGTGGCCCATAACCTCCACAATAAACACCCGGTTGTGGGAGGATGCGGTGGTGTGGATGCAGTCGATGGCCTCCGTAGCAATATTTACCGCGCTGTAAAAGCCGAAGGTCATATCCGTTCCCCAGATATCGTTGTCGATAGTCTTGGGCATATGGATGATGTTAAGTCCCTCTTCTCTCAGCAGGTTGGCAGTCTTCTGGGTTCCGTTGCCGCCCAGGATAACCAGGCAGTCCAGGCGCAGCTTATAATAATTCTGCTTCATTGCCTCTACCTTATCGATGCCCCGCTCATCCGGCTCCCGGATGGTCTTAAAGGGTACGCGGGAGGTTCCCAGGATCGTGCCGCCCCGGGTTAAAATACCGGAGAAATCCCGGGAGGTCAGCAGACGGTAATCACCATAAATCAATCCCTTATAGCCGTTCTCAAATCCGTACACTTCCAGATCTTGAATGTTGCTCGCCAATCCTTTTACAATTCCGCGCATAGTCGCATTCAGTGCCTGGCAGTCACCGCCGCTGGTCAACAAACCAATTCGTTTCATGTAATCACACCCCATCCTTTATTTTTTTACAGCCGCGCCAGCAGGTCCGCCCGCCATTCACGGCGGCTGCCTTGTCCTTATTATATCCTAATTTTCCCTATCTCACAAGTGCAAAATCCCCCTTCCGCCATTGACAAAAGCTCCAAAACACGCTATACTAAAAAAACCGTGCAGCCGGGGAGATAGCGGTGCCCTGTACCTGCAATCCGCTACAGCAGGGGTGATGCCAATCCGAGCGCTGTAGCCTGCAGAGCTGCCCTCTATAAGTGGCGTTGACGCCTGGGTCTTGCGCAACAGGAATCTATGAACCGTGTCAGGACAGGAATGTAGCAGCACTAAGTAGAACCTTCTGTGTGCCGCAAGGGTGCCTGGGCCGAGTTAACTGTAGAGGTAACGTCTGTGGGAGCAGTGCGAAGTGCGGCGCACGGTTAAAAAAGAATTTTCCAAAGAAGGTGTTCCAGGGAACGCCTTCTTTTTTGTTCGCGTCCTTCTCTCGTTAATTATTAATTTTCTCGTCAAATTCTCCTTATTTCTCTGAAAAATCCTCTATTTTATAACATTTTGCCGGATCATGCTTTCAATTTTCTTAAGTTTTAGTAAAGATACTTGCCCTCCCTATGGCAAAATAGTATAGTAATTATCGCTAAATTACCAAAGACAGGAAGGTACTGCTGACATGAATATCCTTGAACGTATCCGCCAAAACAGTCTGGCCCATCCTGACCGGCCGGCCGTTGTCTCCGGTGATGAGAAGCTCACCTGGGGAGAGCTGGAGCAGCTCTCAACCCGGCTGGCCGCCCACCTGGAGCAGGCCTGCGGGGACAATAGGGCCCCCGTGGCTGTGTACGGCCACAAGAGCCCCCTGATGCTGGTGTGCTTTCTGGCCTGTGTCCGTTCCGGCCGCGCTTACTGTCCCATTGACATATCCGTACCCGAGAGCCGCGCCCAGCTGATTCTGGATCAGATGGATTCCCCGGTGGTGCTGGCCACGGAGGAGCTGTCCTGCGACTGCAAAGAGAAGGAGCTATGGAGCCTGGAGAAGCTTAAGTCTCTCCTTTCCCAAAAGCTTCCTCCTCTGCCTGAAGCCAAAGCTGTCTCCGGGGAGGATACCTATTACATTATCTTCACCTCAGGCAGCACCGGGACTCCCAAAGGGGTTCAGATCACCGCCAGCTGCCTGAACCATTACCTGGACTGGTCTGTGACCCTGGGAACCTCCCCGGAGCAAAAGCAGGGACAGATATTCCTGAACCAGGCCCCCTTCTCCTTTGACCTGTCGGTGATGGATCTCTACACCTGCCTGGCCTGCGGAGGCACTCTGTTTTGCCTGAGCAAGACCGCCCAGGCAGACTACCGGCTGCTGCTGAACCGCCTGGGCGCCTCCGGGGCCCAGGTGTGGGTGTCCACCCCCTCCTTCGCAGACATTTGCCTGACAGACCCAGCCTTCTCCCAGAAACTGCTGCCTCACCTGGAGCTCTTCCTCTTCTGCGGGGAAACCCTCACCAACAGGACGGTACAGAAGCTGCAGAGCCGCTTCCCCGGCGCCAAAATCATGAACACCTACGGCCCCACCGAATCCACGGTGGCTGTAACCCAGGTGCTGGTGGACGAGGCATTAAACAGCGCAGTAAGCCCTCTGCCCGTGGGGCGCCCAAAGCTCGGCACCCGGCTGGAAATCTGGCGGGAGGACGGCTCACCTGCCAATCCCGGAGAGAAGGGCGAAATCATTATCCTGGGGGATACGGTCAGCTCCGGCTACTACAAGCGCCCGGACCTGACCCATAAGGCCTTCTTCACCTGTGAGCGGGAGGGCAAAAGCCTCCGAGGCTACCATACCGGGGACGAAGGATACCTAAAGGAGGGTATGCTCTACTACGGCGGCCGCCTGGACCTGCAGATTAAGCTTCACGGCTACCGCATTGAACTGGGGGATATCGAGAGCAATATCCTGCGGCTTCCGGGAATCTCCCGGGCAGCCGTGATTCCTCGGATGAGCGCCGGGAAGGTGAAGAGCCTGGCAGCCTTTGCCGTATGCCAGGAGCCGGTGGCGGATAGCTTCGCCAAGAGCCAGGAGCTGAAAAAGCGCTTAAAGGACTATCTGCCGGAATACATGATCCCAAAGAAGTTTATCTTTCTGGAGGAGCTTCCGGTGACGGCCAACGGCAAGGCGGACCGCCAGACCCTGGGAAATATGCTGCAGCCCTCCGGGAACCCGGCAAATGATGGTTCTGGGGGGCAGGCCCTGGGAGGTAAGGGATGAGTTTGAGTTTTTTCAGCGGTCTCCCCTTCTTCCTCTGCCTGACGGCGGTGCTGGCTTTGGCTTTTCTGCTGGGGATTTTGGAAAAGCCCCTGCGCTGGTACAGTCTGGCCGCCACCCTGTTTTTCGTGGCGGCAATTTTCTGGCAGACCCCCATCCAGTTCTTTTACCTGGTATCCTTCTGCGCCCTGGAGCTGATTCTCCTGAAGGGCTATCTGTCCCTGCGTAAGCTCTATGGCCGCCGGGAGCGCTGTTACTGCGGGGCCCTGCTGGTGTCCCTGCTGCCCCTGCTGCTCTCCAAATGCGGCGAGGTATCCACGGTGAGCTTTTTCAGTTTTCTGGGTGTCTCCTACCTGACCTTCAAGTCTCTGCAGATGGTCATTGAGATTTATGATGGAGTCATCACAGAGTTTTCCGCGGTGGAGTTTGTGGGATTTCTTTTATTTTTCCCCAGCTTAAGCTCCGGCCCCATCGACCGCAGCCGCCGGTTCCACCAGGACTGGTCTAAGACCTGTTCCCGGAGCGAGTACCTGCAGCTCTGCGGCGACGGCCTCTGGAAGCTTCTGCTGGGCCTGGTCTACAAGCTGGTGCTGGCATCAGCCTTCTACCGGGCGGTGGAGTTCTTCGGGGAAAGTTCCGCCTGGTACGCCATCCCCGGTTACGCCTACGCCTACGGCTTCTACATGTTTTTCGACTTCGCCGGATACAGCCTCATGGCCGTGGGCGCCAGCTATTTTCTGGGGGTGCGCACCCCGGACAATTTCCGGGCTCCCTTTATCAGCAGAGATATCAAGGAATTCTGGGATCGCTGGCACATTACCTTATCCCACTGGTTCCGGGATTTCCTTTTCTCCCGCTTTATCATGAAATGCTCCCGGAAGAAATGGTTTAAGACCCGCCTGCAGCGGGCCTGCGCCGGCTTCCTGGTAAACATGACCGTCATGGGCATGTGGCACGGGCTTACGCCCTCGTACCTAATCTACGGTATCTATCACGGACTTCTCCTGGCTGCCGCCGAGGGATTCCAGAAGAAATCCAAGTTTTACAAAAAATACAAGAACACCCGCTGGTACCAGGTTCTTTCCTGGTTCCTGACCCTGCAGCTGGTCATGTTCGGCTTTCTGATTTTCTCCGGGAAATTCTGGGAGCTGATCTGCGGATAATTTACATTCATGTGGAGGTAAGAAATAATGAGAGAAACAATATTAGATATTTTAGAAGAAATCTGCGAGGACTCTGTGGTGCGCCGGGAGCTGGATTTGGACCTTTTTGCGGCAGACCTGATGGACTCTCTGGGCTTCGCGGAGCTGCTGGTATCCATCGAAGATCAGCTGGGTATTGTCATCGCCCCCTCCGAGGTGGAGCGGGAAGATGTGAGCACCCCCAATAAGATCCTGGCCCTGGTGGAGTCCAGAAGCTGATGAGGGCGAAAAAGCCGGCGGCATTTCTGGCGGCCCTGGGGCTCTTTGGCGCCACCGTCTTTGGCTATCACCTGTACAACAAAAGTCATCTGGATTTTGACAGCAATGCTTTTTCCACCTGGGCCCAGGATGCGAAATCACTGTCCCGGGCGGGGATAGAGGCCAATCTGGACGAGAACTCTCTGGTGGTCTTCGGATCCTCCGAATTTCAGCACGGCAGCGAGCTCCCCTGCCACCCCAACCAGCTGTTCCGCCGCACTAAGCTGAACACTATGCTTATCGGCGCCGGCTACTACCAGTCCCTGAGCCATGCCATCACCCTGGCCTCCATCAGCGACAGCATGGAAAACAAAAAGGCAGTTCTCCTTCTGTCCCCCCAGTGGTTCAGAAAAACCGGCGTGGTAGACAAGGCTTTTGCCTCCCGCTTCTCCGAGACCCATTACCTGGGAATGCTGGATAATCCCTCCCTTTCCCGCAAGACCAAGGAAGCCATCATGGAGCGCACCGAGGAGCTCCTGGCTGCGGATCCCTCCGCCCTGGAGCGGGTGGAGGCCTATGACCGGCGGGCCCGGGGGGAGGACATGGGATTCTTTGAAAATCTGTATCTGAATTTCTACCAGGGGTTCCTGACCGAGAAGGATCAGGCCGGATTAGTCATGCAGGCTCAGTTGGCGGGCATCTCCTCCCAGGGAGAGCGGGAGCTCAGCGAAGAAGAGCCGGATTGGGCTTCCCTGGGCGCCCAGGCGGAGGCCTACGGGGATCAGCATCAGCAGAACGAATTTTTTATGGATGAGGAAGGCTACCGGGAGGCTGCCGCCCGCAAGGCGGAGAAAAAGGGCAGCGACGCCGACGCTGTAAACGGCTACGGTTTCTCCCCGGAGTACGACGACCTGAGGCTCTTCCTTCAGGTCTGCCGGGAGCTCTCCGTCACGCCCATGCTGGTGATCCTGCCCGTGAACGGCTACTGGTATGATTTCACGGAATTTCCCGCCCAGGCCCGGCAGAATTACTACCAGAATATCCGGGATCTGGCCGCAGAGTTCCCGGATGCCCAGGTGACAGACCTCTCCGGGGAGGAGCACACGAAATATTTCTTTGAGGACAGCGTACACTTAGCCCAGAAAGGATGGTTGACTGTAGATGAAGCTCTTTACCAATTTGCGCAGCAAGCTTAAGGATCACCCCAGGCTCTCCTTCGCCCTGTGGGTGCTGGCCTTTTATCTTTTGATGGTGATCCTGTATCTTTATCTGATGAACGCCAACCTGTCCACGGCGCCGAAATTTATCTACGCCCAGTTTTAGGGCAGCAGCCGCCCATAATCCCGGGGCGGATTAACGGTCACGGTATCGACCATCTCTTTTCTCATTCTATCCTCTCTTCTTTTGCTCCCAGCAGCTCATAATAGAAGATATACTGCTGCATCACCCCCCGGCTGCCCCGGTAGCGCCTGTTGGGGAAGCCCCGCTTATAGTGGGCTTCCAGGGCCTGTCGGATATGGGTGTCCACCGGGAAGGCCTCCAGCTGATGCAGGGCGAAGAGGCAGATGCAGTCCGCCACCTTCTCCCCCACCCCGAAAAACTGCAGAAGCTCCTCCCGGGCCTTCCGGTAGGGCAGGCCCTTGATTTGCTCCAGATCCCTCTCCCCGGAGACCACAGCCCTGGCCGCCCGCACCACGTACTTGCTGCGGTAGCCCAGGTTGCAATCCTTCAGCTCGTCCTCCTCCAGGGGAGCCAAGCTCTCCGGGGTGGGGAAGGCCCAGTAGGGCTCTCCCCGGAAGTTCACCCGGGGCTCCCCGTACTTCTCACAGATATTCCCGATGCAGCGGCGGATCCTGACAATATTGTTCTGCTGAGAGATCAGAAAGGAGACGATCATCTCCCACAGATCCTGCCGGAGAATGCGGATTCCGTCCCCAAAGGCCGCCGCCCGGGTCAGATAGCCATCCCGGGGATTGATCTGGCGGATATATTTTCCGTAATCCTCCTCCAGGTCAAAATAGTTCTGCCAAAACTTTGCAAATTCCTCCTCCGGGCAGGAAAACGTACAGCGCATCCCCTGCTGTCGGGCCTCCAGATATCTGTCCCCGGCCAGCACCCGGAAGGTATCCTCCCCTATCCGCTCCATGCGGAAGCACTGGCCGGAGCCGCAGATCTGGGAGAGTTTAAAATTTTCGATTATCTTCTCTGTCATGGGTTCATCCTCACGGCTTGCAGTTCCCGCAGGGCTCATAACCCTGGGCCTTTAGCTCCTCCCGGGTCCCCGCAAATTCCTGCCGGTTCTCCTCCTTCATGCTGGCGATGCTGGAGCAGGAGGGCCGGTGAAACTTTTTGGTGTTAGTATTTAATATGTATTCCTGAGTCTCCTGCCGGATCCCATCTGCACCGCCCTCTTCTGAGGTCTCATTCTCCGGAGCTTCCCGGCTGTCGCCGGTGGCGTAATCAATCTCAATCCCCGGCTGCACATTATAAACATAGACGTTGTAGCTGACGCCCTCGCCCTCATCTTCCACAGACCTGGCTTCCATCTGCACCCCGGAGGCCACCAGGTTCTCCCCCTGGTACACCGGCGTCACCCGGTACTGCACGTGGTTTCCGGTCTCCTTGATGTAGTCCGCCACCAGATTTTCAAAGGGCAGCATCCCCTCCACATTCATGTATCTGGTTCCGGTAATCAGGTTCTCCTGGTTGGCATTTTCCGCCGTCAGCTGGTAGCCGATCAGATGGCACCGGTTGTACAGATACTTTCCGTCCACATTGTCATATTTTACGGTTTTCCACCCGGAGGGCTTCACCTGCCCTATGCTTCCCCTCTCCTGGGTGGGCATCAGATCTGTTCCGATATTGGCCTCGGCGGTGCCGCACCGGCCCAGCTCATCCAGCTGGCTGTAGGTTTCGTAGGATACCGGCTCCTCTTCCTCCAGGACCGGCACGTTATTGTTCACTTCCACATAGGGCTGTCCGCTGTACTCGGGCACCTGCTGGGGTGAGGTGATCACCCCCTCCTCCGGGGTCTCTGGATTTTCCGCTGTCTCCTGCTCCGAGGTATCCGGATTATCCACTGCCTCCTGCCGGGGACTTTGCCCGCTGTCCGGGCTGGCGTTCACCGGCCCCCCGCAGCCGGCCAGACCCAAGGTCAGAACCGCACTCAGCAAAAGCGCCCATAGCTTCTTATTTTTTCTCATTCTTTCCTCCCCTTAACGTATCTCTCCCTGGTGATTTTCTCGTGAGAATATCCGGGAAACTCCACGCACTCCTTCAGCTTATATTTCTCAAAATCCCACTGAAGCCGCACATCCGCCGGATACTTCCTGTTCCAGCGGTAGAGCACCAGTTCCTCCACCCGCTCCTCCAAGCTTTCATCTGCCGTATCCAGGGTCTCCGCAAAACTGTACTCTCCCTCTCCGGCCCGCTCAAGGAAATCTCCAGCCGCCTGCACCTGCCCGGGACATTGACCCTCCGGCCCCTGAAAAAGCTTAAGGCTCCCCGGAGCCATCCACAGCCGGCTCTCCCCCGCCAGGCGCAGCATATCCGCCGTCACCTCTCGGTCCCGGCTCTGCCTTCGGCCGTTGAAGGCCAGTCCCCAGCCGTCGTCCACACACATCAGCAAAATCAACGATTTAATCCTCCTGCATCCGCAGGAGGATTCCCTCCACAAACTTCTTAGAGTTGATGCGGCCATAATCCGTCCCCGGCTCCTTCAGGTGGCGCATCTTCATGCGCACCTGGCCGAAGTCAAAGAGCAGGTTGGCGTAATCCGCAAATACCGGATCATAATAGTCCTCCGCCCCCATATGGGCCACGTTGTCCAAGGCTTTCAGGATAATCCGGCGGATTCTCTGCTCCAGAGCCTTCTTATTCTGATCCGCCTGCTGCGTTCCATAGAGCTCCAGAGCCGCCTGCTGGTAAATCTCCTTCATCTGATAGGTCTCTTCATTCCTCTGCTTGTCCAGGACGGTGAAAATCACTTTCTTCAGATCATCGATACCCTTGGCCCCCAGGATGCCCAGATCTGAACATATTTTCTGGAATTTCCCCTGGAGAGCCCGGTCTCTGCCCGGGTCCGGGGCCTGGATCCCCAGAAGGGCTCCCTGGATAGTATCCATGGATTTCTGCAGGTTCACCAGTTTTCCCACATTGGAGATTACGCTGATCACTTCGATGGCATTTAAGGGCTTATTAATGTAAAACATGATTCCCCGCTGATAGGCCTTCTCCATCATCCGGGCGTCGTCCACCTGAGAAATCATGATGACCTTTCCCCGATATCCTCCCTGGATGATCTCATCCAGCACACCGATCCCATCCTTCCCCGGAAGCAACAGATCCAGGAGCACAATGTCCGGCTGGCAGAGCAAAATCTGTTCCGCCGCGTCGCTGCCGCTGTCCTGGAAGCCGAGAATGGTTCCCAGCTGCTCATGCCGGATAAACATTTCCAGCATCTTCTGGATATTCCTGTCGTCATCTACAATCAAGATTGTCGGTTTCATCTCTTTTCCCCCTCTCCGGGCTTCTGCAGCTTTTCCGCGGGAAGCCAGACCGCAAATGTGGTTCCTTCTCCAGGTGCGCTCTTGAGGTTAATCCTTCCCTGCAGATGCTCCACCACATTTTTCACATGGCACAGACCGATCCCCGCAGACATCTCTCCGGTCTCCGGGGAGTATTTTGTGGAAAATCCGGCCCCCCAGATATATTCCTGGGTGTCCGCAGCAATACCGCACCCGCTGTCCTGAACCGTCAGGCAGATCTCCTCCCCCTGCCTTTCGGCTGCGAGTTCTATCCGTCCCTCTCCGGCACAGGCATCCAGGCTGTTGGAGATCAGATTATTTACTATAGTAAAAATATCGCAGTAAGGGCCCACCTTCAGCTCCGTCCGGCACCTGGACTTAAACTCTGTCCTCAGCCCCTGCTCCTGTATCTGCCGGCGGACATTGTCCTCAATAATCTGGAAAATGTAGGACAGCCGCATACTCTCCTGCTCATACTGGCTCACCAGGGAGGAAATTCCCTGGACGATTCTCTGATAATCCTTTCGCACCTCGTGGGCCTCCCGGGCAATCTCCAGGGCCGCCTGTCCCTGCTGATTCTCCGCTCCCAGCTCTTCATAGAGCTGATGGCTCCTGGAGGTCAGCCGGTTAATATCTCCCATGGATTTCTTCAAATAGAAGGCTTCCGCATAAATGTCGGATACCAAGCCGCAAAGCTGCGCATAATGCTGTTGATGCTCCTTTTTGCGGATATAGAGCTGCTCCCAGCTGCACATCCAGTAAAGCAGCCAAACTAAAGTTCCCCGCACCAGGGATACCAGGGCCGCGTCCCAGACAGCCATGGCCTCCGGATGCCCCATCAGTGTCAGCTGCAGGCCGTTGGCCAGAAAATCACAGATAATCATAGCCGTCATCTGCCTCGCCTTGCTGTGGCCTCGCATCTTAGATAAGCTGAGGCTCAGCAGAATACTGTAGCTGACATAATAATAAAGAGCGGGAACAGCCATCTCCCAGAAATCGGCGGCTCCCGCCTGCAGGCCCAAAAACCCCCTCAGCAGGCAGGCCCCCCCGGTCATAACCCCAGTGAGCAGAGGCACCGGCAGCTGAGGCTGAAATAAAAGCAGAATATTCAGCACCGGGGTTCCCAGGGATACCACGTAGCTGTAGTAAGCAAAGGGCGCCAGGTGCAGCTGGCATACCAGCCCCAGCAGGAGTCCGTAACAGACCGCCCTGAGTTTTTGATTCTTCAGCAGCTCCAAAATTCTCTCCATAAAGTATCCCCTCCCTCTAATTTTCAGTATAATCGCCCGCCTTCCCCTCTGCAAGAAATAATTCTTTGTGCATTTTTAAATTTTTCCTGTATGTTTTTGTAGGTTTTTGTAGATTGTGTCTAAGATAAAAATCAAGAAAACGGAGCGATTATTATTCATGAAAGGAGCTATGCAATGAAAAAGAAAAAAATTTCTCTTCCTATCCTGATTATGATAGGTATGGTACTGGGAATCCTGGGCGGTATTCCCTTCCAGAACAATCCGGAATTCGCTGTCACCTACATCAAACCTTTCGGTACCCTGTTTCTGAATCTGATCAAGATGATCGTGGTGCCTGTGGTGCTCTGCTCGATTATCAGCGGCGTTATTTCCATGAAGGATATCAAAAAGGTAGGCGCCGTGGGATTAAAAAGCGTTATCTTCTTTCTGATTACCACAGCGGTAGCCGTAGGTCTGGGACTGGTTCTGGCCAACCTTACCCAGGTAGGTACGGGCTTTAACCTGGCCACAGAGGAGCTGACCTACCAGGCGGTGGAGGCCCCCAGCTTCCTGGAGACCCTGCTGAATATGTTTCCCTCCAACGCTTTTGAGCCTTTGGTGTCCGCTACCATGCTCCAGGTTATCGTCCTGGCCCTGTTCTTTGGCTTCGGCATCATCCTGGCCGGAGAGAAGGGGGATCCCGCAGGCCGCTTTATCGAAAGCATGAACGAAGTCTGTCTGCAGATTATGGGAATCATTATTAAGCTTTCCCCGGTGGGCGTATTCGCCCTGCTGCTGCCGGTGGTGGCTGAGAACGGCCCCTCCGTGCTGCTTCCCCTGCTGAAATTAATCCTGGTGGTTTATGCCGGATACCTGATCCATATGGTCGTGGTTTTCTCCATCACCACCAGAGGATTGGCAAAGATGTCCCCCCTGCTGTTTTTCAAGGAGATGCTTCCGGCTATGACCATGGCCTTCTCCTCCTCCAGCTCTGTGGGAGCTCTGCCCCTGAACATTGAGTGCAGCCAGAAGCTGGGCGCCAAAAAAGAAATCGCCAGCTTCGTCCTGCCCCTGGGCGCTACCATCAACATGAACGGTACTTCCATTTACCAGGGTGTCTGCGCTATCTTCATCGCCAACGTCTTCGGGATACAGCTGTCTCTCACTCAGCAGCTGATGATTATCCTGACTGCTACCTTAGCCTCCGTGGGAACCGCCGGTGTCCCCGGTTCCGGAGTAATCATGCTTTCCATGGTACTCCAGAGCGCCGGTCTTCCTCTGGAGGGGATCGCCCTTGTGGCCGGTATTGACCGAATTCTGGATATGGGCCGGACGACGCTCAATATTACCGGTGACGCTAATTGTGCTGTTTGCCTTTCCGCCATGGAGCGGCGTAAAGAGGCCCGGCTGGCTGCCAAGGACGCTTCCCAGTAATAGATTTGCCGCGCTTCCCATTGATTGCCAGGGAAGCGCGGCAGCTCCCTCATTTTAACAGCCCCGGACAGGAGGTATCGCCTGTCCGGGGCTGTTTTTGTATGGTATTTTACTATTTTGATCTACAGCTTATGTACTCCCGATACCGGGTCTCCGCAGCTGCGCCCAGGCCCCATAGTGCAAAATCTCAAAGCTCTCCGGAGCGATTTGCTCCAGCAGACTGCGGTGCTCCTGCTCCCAGAGAGCAATTTCTTCCTCCGAGAGGGAAGCGCCGATTCCCCGGCAGGCCTTCATCCTGCCATGCCAGCTCTCCCGGGTGAAGGGCACCTTCAACAGGTATTCCTCATGGCCCGCCGGCGTGAACCTTTCCCAGTAGCAGTCCGGTATCTCTATGGGATGAACCGTCTCCCCTGCCCCGCTCCAGGCGGGGCTGTACTTTAACACCAGCCGCTCACTGGCCCCGGCGATCTCATCCTCATAGGGCAGCCAGGCCATGTATAAGACCAGAAGGCTTCCCCCCGGCTTCAGCATCCGGTACAGCCGGGGCATGACAGTCTCATGGTCAAAGTACCAGAAGCACTGGCAGGCGGTAATCACATCAAAGGACTGCTCCGGAAAATTCAGCTCCTCCGCAGGTACAGCAGAGTATTCAATATCCATGCCCTGGGAGAGAAGCCTGGCCTGCTCAATCTGCCGGGCGGAAATATCTGTACCGTGCCAGCGTCCCCCGCAGGCGTACAGATTCCTGGGCAGGACGCCCGTGCCCGTCCCGATATCCAGAATCCGTTGCCCTGCCGTACACAGCCCCCGATCAAGAATCCGCCGGTAAAATTCCCAGGGATAAATATCTCGGAATTTGGCGTAATCCAGGGCGGTTCTGCCCCAGTCAAAGGGCTTTCCCCCGTCAATATGCTCACTGATCATTTCCGCACTCCTCCTCCATACCATTTTCTTTAACCTATTATACCGTTCTCCAGCCTTCGCTGGCAAGATCCCGCAAATGAATAGAAGGGCTGCTGCAAGAAACGAGTATCCCGTATATTTATGCCGTTTGTGCGAATTGCCGAGCACAAAGGCACAAATATACGAGGATATCGAATATTGCAGCAGCCCCCCTATCAGTTGTAGGTATAGGCTAGATGATTACGCTTTAATACTCCATTCCCGCCAGATCGAAGCACTTCATCAGGAACTCTCTGGCGTTCTTCTCCTTCAGCCACAGGTCGTCGCCGGGATGTCCCAGAACCTCCACGGAAACGTATACATCCTTGATTCCCGCGGGCTTGTCGTAGGAGGCGATCTTCTTTAAGATATGCGCGCCGATCTCCGGGGACAGGAAGCCCTCTGTGGTGAAATCCGGGGCAGTTCCCACATCCATGTGCAGGTCGCCGAAGCAGGGATGCTCCGTATCCAGGATGGCGTTGCACAGATGGAACTGAGCAATGTAGGGAGACGCCCAGGTGATAGAATCATCCAGGTTCGTCTTTCCCAGGGCCTCGTGGGCGCTGTCCCAGTGAATGTAGGCGTTAGGGCAGGCCTCATGGATGGGGGCAAACCACTGGGTGGTCTCCTCCATGGGACCGATCAGCTGTTTCTTGTAAGCGTAGCGGTCCAGGGGCTCGATGGTCAGATTCAAGCCCAGGCCCTTCAGGTAATCGGCCAGCTCCACCATAGAGTCCGCCAGTACCTTCTTGGCCTCCTCCCGCTTCTCTGCTCCCGGGTCGTCGCCGCTGGGAACGCCGAAGTTGGTATATCCGGTCTCTGCCGCGTAACCCGCGTGCTCCTTTACCAGGGCGATGGCTTTCTGCCGGCCGTCCTCGTTGAGATCGGAGAGACTTAATTTATTCTCCTTCACATAGGGCGTCACGAAGGTTGTTCCGTTCAGATGGTTAGCCTCCAGAATGTCCCGGACCGCCTTGCGGTTCTTGGCGTCAAAGAAGGTTCCCAGCTCCACGCCCTTATAGAAATCCAGCTTCACCGCCCGGCGCAGCACCTCCAGCATTCTCGCCTCATCCTTGCGGTAGGGCATGAACATTTCCAGTAAATGTCCGGACGTCAATAATTTCTGTGCCATAGTAACTTATCCCCTTTCTCTTATGCCTGCCGCTGCACGCCCAGATAATTGCAGAGCTCTGCCAGGCAGGCTTCCTTATGCTCTTCCTTCAGCTGTACGCCGAACATAAAGTCAAAGATTACATCCATCTGGCTCACCAGCATCTGCATACCCGGTATGGTCAGAAGGCCGTTCTTCTGGGCCGCCTGGATCGTCTCCGACTGGGGCGGGTTGATGATGCAGTCAAAGACTGCCGCTGTCTTGGGCATCCGGTCAATGAAGCCCAGATAATCATGCTTGTAGGGATAGCCCGCCATTCCCAGAGGGGTCAGGTTAGCCAAGAGCTCGCACTCCTCCGCCGCCCGGTTTAATACTCCCGGCTCGCAGTCAATGACCTGCACCTCCATGGGGGTGTTCTCCTTTAAGATCCGGGCGATGCTCTCCGCCTTCTCCCGGGAGCGGTTGGCAATGTAAAGCCTCTTCACGTTCTGCTTGGAGAGCTCATAGCCAATGACGCCGCTGATGCTTCCGGCCCCGTAAATCATGGCTGTGACTCCGTCCAGCTGGGCTCCGCCGTTTACCATGGCCCGGACAGCTCCCTTGCCGTCCATGCCGACGCCGTGGCTGACTCCCTCCTGGTCAATGCGCACTGCATTCACGGAGCGGAAGAGCTTGGACACATCGTCCACATCATCCAGCAAGGGAATGATGTCCGCCTTGTGGGGCATGGTGGGGCAGAGATAATGAATGTCCAGGGTTTTGCAGGCGTCCAGAAGCTCAGGGAGCTTCCCTTTTTGAATCTCCGCCGGCAGCATGATGGCGTTCATGTCCAGCACCTCAAATAATTTGTTATATACCCGGGGAGCGTTGGTTTTTCCGATGGGACAGCCGATGTTCAGCACCAGTTCCGTCTCCAGGTTTAGTTTTACATTTTCCAGCTGCATCTTTTCTCCCTCCTTTTTGTCAGCCCTTCTTGCCGAGGTATGCCTCAGCCAGCATGTCGTCCGAATACAGCTCCTCTCTGGTACCGGTGCCGCGGATCAGTCCTGTGTTCATAATATACGCCCGGTCGCAGATTCCCAGGGCCATGTTGGCGTTCTGCTCTACCAGCAGGATAGTCACGCCCATATCCCGGATTTTCTTGATAACCTCAAATACCTGCGCCACCACCAGGGGAGCCAGTCCCATGGAGGGCTCGTCCAGCATCAGCAGCTTGGGATCGGACATGATCGCCCGGCCCACCGCCAGCATCTGCTGCTCTCCTCCGGAGAGGGTTCCCGCCGGCTGCTTTCTTCTCTCTTTCAGCCGGGGAAACAGATCAAATACCATGGTTAAGAGTTCGTCGTCTCTGGACTTCTCCCGCTTCCGGAAAAAGGTTCCGATCTCCAGGTTCTGCTCCACGGAAAACTCCACGAAGATCTTACGTCCCTCGGGAACAATGGAGATTCCCTGGGTAACGATCTGATGGCTCTTTTTGCCCACCAGCTCCTGTCCCTCGTACTTGATGCTGCCCTGCTCGATGTGCACCATACCCAGAATAGACTTCATCAGGGTGGATTTTCCGCTGCCGTTGGCTCCCAGAAGGGCCACGATCTCGCCCCGGTCCACCTCCAGGGAAATTCCCTTAAGGGCCTTAATATTTCCGTAAGAAGAAATGAGGTCTTTGATTTCCAATACCTTCTCTGCCATCCTCGTCACTCCTTTCTTCCCAGATAAGCTTCGATAACCGCCTCGTTGTTCTGCACCTCGGAGGCGCTGCCGTTGGCGATCCGTCTTCCATAGTTCAGCACAGTGATATCCTCAGATATCCCCATAACCAGCTCCATATCATGCTCCACCAGAAGCACCGCCAGGTGATAGGTGTCGCGGATGCTGCGGATGGTCTTAATCAGCTCCTGCTTCTCCGCGGAGTTCATACCTGCCGCCGGCTCGTCCAGCAGCAGAAGCTTCGGGGAGGTGGCCAGGGCCCGGCCGATCTCCAGCAGTCTCTGATGACCGTAGGGGATATTTGCCGCCTGCAGGTCAGCTACGCCGTCCAGCCCTAAGAACTTCAGGATTTCCATGCTCTTCTCCTGAACTTCCTGCTCTTCCCTGCGGGTCATCATCGGATTGTAGATGATATTTAACATACCCGTCTTGGTCTTACAGTGGAAGCCGGTCATTACATTTTCCAGAACGGTGGCCTTCTTGAAGAGGCGGATATTCTGGAAGGTACGGGCGATTCCCTTCTCCACGATGATGTGGGGCTTATACTTACAGATGTTCTCTCCGTTGAAGGTGATGTCCCCTGTGGATACCTTGTAAGCTCCGGTAATCATATTAAACACGGTGGTCTTTCCCGCGCCGTTAGGTCCGATGAGGGCGGCGATCTGCTCGTCTTCTACCTTCAGATCAACGCTGTCCACGGCCTTCAGTCCGCCGAAAACCTTAGAAACATTTCTCAATTCCAGTAATGCCATACCACTCACTCCTTTCTGGCCGAAGCGCTCTCCGGACGAATCTTTCTTCTAATCCGGTTAAACCCGCGCTCCGCATAGGGGAAGATACCGCCGGGGAAGCAGAGGATTACAATCAGCAGGATCAGTCCGTAGATAACCAGACGCCAGCTGCCCAGGAACCGGAGCACCTCCGGAAGCACCTGCATAACCACGCCGCCGATGACCGGTCCCACTACAGTTCCGAAGCCGCCCACGATAGCCGTCCAGAGGATTACGCTGGAGGTGTTGCTGACGAAGGTATCCGGGCTTACGTAGTGAATCATCATAGCGTAGAGGGTTCCCGCGATGCCGCAGTATACGGCGCTCAAGACAAAGGCGCGGATCTTGTAGGTAGTTACGTTGATTCCGCAGAGCTCTGCCGCGTCCACATCCTCCCGGATGGCCACCAGGGCCCGGCCGGTACGGCTCTTTACCAGAGCCCGCTGATAGAGGATACCCGCAACCACAAAGATCAGAATCAGGTAGTAGTACTGCTTTAAGGTGCCCAGCACCAGACCGAAGAAGGACGCGTCCTCAATGCCCAGGATACCTGCGGTACCGTTGGTAACCTCCTTCCAGTTCACCATGATGATTCGGATTACTTCGCCGAAGCCCATGGTCAAAAGAGCCAGGTAGCTGCCCTTTACCTTCAGGGCGGGAACTGCCAGAATCAGGCCGAACACGCCGGTGATTACCATAGCGATCAGCAGGCAGGGGATGAAGGAAAGTCCCAGCCTGGTATTTAACAGGGCTGTGGCGTAGGCGCCGATTCCGAAGAAGGCCGCCTGGCCCAGGGACAGCTGTCCCGTGTAGCCGGTGAGGATATTGATACTGGTTCCCAGGATGATGTAGATTCCGATCATGTTGACGATCTGGGTGATGTAATCGTTGGGAAGCAGGAAGGGCAGAACCAGAAGAATCGCCGCCGCAACCAGGATAACAATTATTTTCGTTCCCTTGCTATTGGATTTTTTCATCTCTTTCCCCCTCCTTACAGCTTATTCTCAACGCGCTTGTTCAACAGTCCGGTGGGTTTCACGTACAGTACCACAAAGAGGATGATGAAGGAAAAGGCATCCTTGTAGGCGGTGGAAATGTAGGTGGCTCCCAGAGCCTCCACCACGCCCAGGATTACTCCGCCCAGCAGGGCTCCCCAAAGGTTTCCGATACCGCCCAGGATAGCGGCGGCGAAAGCCTTCATACCTACGATGGCGCTCATGTCCGCTCTTGCGTAGGAGAGGGGCGCGATCAGGATTCCTGCGATACAGGCCAGGGCCGCGCTGATTCCAAAGGTCAAGAATCTCATGTGGCTTACGTTAATTCCCATCATGGCAGCGCCCTCCGGGTCGGAACAGGCCAGCTGCATACATTTGCCCAGCTTCACCTTGGTAAAGAACAGGTGCAGCAGGAAGATGATTACCAGGGAGATGATGATGGTTCCCAGGGTTCTGGGGGAAATCATAAATCCGCCGATAATCCAGGGTGTCGGTGAGAAAATGTTGGGGAACAGCTGAGGGCTAGTTCCCCAGACTACCATGGCCAGGTTTCTCAGTACGTAGGAAACACCTACCGTCGCAATCAAAAGATTGACGAAGGAGCTGAATTCTACCCGACGAATTACAAACCGCTCCAGGGCAAAGCCCAAAATGGAGGCCGATACAATACTCAAAATAATGGCCAGCGCAAAGGGAACGCCTACGCTGTACAAGGTCAGACAGATGAAGGTTCCCACCATCAGGATATCGCCGTGGGCGAAGTTCAGCATACCAAGGGCTTTATATACCATGGTAACGCCCACCGCCATCAGCGCGTAAATACTGCCGTTTGTCAGGCCGTTCAGTAACTGCTGAATCAGCATATGTGCTCACTCCTTTCTGCAAAATGGAGGTATTTTAGGTATAAGAATCCCCGGCGGCATATCAAGGAACCGCCGGGGATCCGAGCTTGCCCGCAAGCTTACCACTCTACAATTTTATGTTCTCCGTTCTCGATCTCAATAACCAGAAGGTCTTTTACCATCTCACCGGTCTCGTCAAAGGTGGTGATTCCGGTAGCTCCATCCAGCTCAGTCTGGCGGATGTACTCGGTAAGAACATCTCCGTCTCTCCAGTCAGCGCCGTCGTTCATGCAGCGGGTCACTGCGTCGGCCAGCACATACACTGCGTCGTAGCTCTGGGGTGCGTTCTGGTCATAGCCAGCGCCGTACAGCTCCGTGTACTGCTTGTCAAAGGTCTGAACCTTCTCCGCGGGGTCTGCCGCGTCAAAGGGAGTGGTCAGAATCAGTCCGTCTACAGCGCTTCCGCCCAGCTCAGTCAGCTCCGGAGAGTTGTATCCGGTACCGATAAGCGGAGTGTCAATGCCGTACTGCTCCATCTGCTGGCAGATCAGAGCGGTCTCAGTGTAATATCCCCAGAGGATGAACACGTCTGCGCCGGTCTGCTGCATCTTGGTCAGCTGTACGGAGAAGTCGGTATCACCGCTGTTGTAGATCTCGTGAGCCACCATCTCCAGGCCGTAATCTGCACAGGCTTCCTCCACAATGTTGTAGGCGCCCATACCGAAGTCGCTGGACTCGTTGATCATGGCACAGGTTTTTGCTCCCAGGGCCTCTGTGGCGTACTTAAGCAGAGTCTTTGCGTGGGTAGCGTCTGTGGCCGTCATCCGGTAAATGTAGGGGTTGCCCTGCTGAGTAATGGTGATATTACTGGAGCAGGAGGTAATGTGCGGAATCTTGGCCTTCTGGGTGATCTCCATATTTGCCAGGGTACAGGAGCTGGGCACGGAACCGATGAGGGCATTGATCTTGCTCTGCTCCACCAGCTTCTGGGTTACGGTAACGGAGTTGGCAGGTACTGCCTCGTCGTCCTCGTATACCAGCTTAATGGGAAGTTCCCCGTTGATTCCTCCGGCCTCGTTGATCTCATCTACAGCCATCTGAACAGCGTTTAACATAACCTGTCCGGATACTGCAGAGGAACCGCTTAAGGGTGCCACCGCGCCCAGGACAAAGGCGTCCTCGCCATCCACATCGGCGGTATCCGCCGCCGGGGTGCTGCTTCCTCCGTCATCCTTTTTATCCTGGCCGGAATCGCTGCCGCAGCCGGCCAGCAGGGATGCGCATACAACCGCGCTCAAAAGAACACTAATTATTTTCTTTTTCATATAAACAAACGCTCCTTTCCAGGGGGTTATCCCATAACCGTTTTAATATCTGTATACTGGTAGCAGTCAAAGCTGTCAGCCACGTTCTTGCAGGTCAGCTTTCCGTCATAGGTATTGACTGCGGAGTAAATCACAGGATTCTCCTTGCAGGCTTCCTCCAGGCCCAGGGCCGCGATCTGCAGGCCGTAACGCAGGGTTGCGTTGGTCAGGGCGATGGTGGAGGTTCTGGGTACTGCTCCAGGCATATTTCCTACACAGTAGTGCACTACGCCGTCTACCACGTAGATGGGATCGTCATGGTAGGTGACTCTGGTGGTCTCACCGCAGCCGCCCTGATCCACTGCCACGTCCACAAACACGGCTCCGGGCTTCATCTCCTTTAAGTAGCTGGCCTTAAACAGCTTGGGAGCGGATTTTCCGGGGATCAGCACGCAGCCGATAACCAGATCTGCATCCTTAACGGCGTTCTCAATATTTGCGTCGGTGGATACCAGAGTCTGCACTCTGGCTCCGAAGATATCGTCCAGGTATGCCAGTCTCTGCAGGTTGATGTCCAGGATGGTTACGTTAGCGCCCATACCTACGGCAATCTTACAGGCGTTGGTTCCTACGGAACCGCCTCCCAGAATTACCACGTTGGCCTTGGGAGTTCCGGGAACACCAGCCAGCAGTACGCCCAGGCCGCCAAAGCGCTTCTCCAGGTACTTAGCGCCCTCCTGGATGCTCAGGCGTCCGGCGATCTGGCTCATGGGAGCCAGCAGGGGGATGCTTCCGTCACGCTCGATCAGAGTCTCATAGGCAACGCCCTTTACCTTCTTGGCCAGCAGGGCGTCTGTCTGCGCCTTGTCTGCCGCCAGGTGCAGGTAGGTGTAGAGGATCAGTCCCTCGTGGAACAGATCATACTCCTCGGGCAGAGGCTCCTTTACCTTTACCATCATCTGGGAGATGTCCCAAACTTCTTTGGCGGTCTCCAGAATCTTTGCGCCCGCCTTCTCATATTCAGCGTCTGCAAAACCAGAGCCTGCGCCGGCATCCTTCTCAATGTAAACCTCATGGCCTGCGCCCACATAGCTCTTTACATTGTCCGGGGTAAGTCCTACCCGATACTCGTTATTTTTAATTTCCTTAACACACCCAACTCTCATGGCTTTCTCCTTTATTTAGCTGCGATCTTCGCCGTAATCTTCAGGAACTCATCAATATCATCAAAGGTATGGCAGTGCAGGGGAGAAATTCTCACGATGCCGTGCTTGCCGATGGAATTTACCTGTCTTGCGGAGTACAGGCTGGCGTCGGTACGCTCGTGAACCACTACGCCGTTCTCCTCGTATGCTCTGGAGGCCTCCTCACAGGTCATGTTGTCAAATACCAGGGGTACGATCAGGTCGCGCTCTGCCAGGTTGTCCATCTCTACTGCGCAGTGTACGCCCGGGATATCCAGAACGCCCGGAACCTCCGCGGAGCCGTGCAGCAGACGATCCAGAAGAGCTCTCTCGTGAAGGGTGATTCTGGTCATACCTTCCACGTACAGATCTCTGCGGTTGTCGGTGTCAATGAAGTTGCTTCCCAGCCAGCATACGTAGTCGAAGATTGCGCTTAAGGCTGCGTACTGTGCCGGTGCGCATCCGCCCATCTCCCAGTTGTCCTGACGCTCCTGGATCAGTTTTCTGTGAGGCAGGTTCATCACGCGCTCAGAGATCCAGCCGGCTCCTAAGCCGCGGATACCGCCGAACTTGTAGGGTGCAAAGTTTACTGCATCCACCGGGCAGGTCTGCATATCGAAGAGTCCGTGAGGAGTATGCTGTACAGAATCACAGATAATGTACAGATCCGGTTTGATCTTTCTGGCTTCCCTTACGATGGTCTCGATATCCAGAACTGCTCCCGTGATGTTGGAGGTCATGATTACGCTTAAGAGGCAGGTGTCCTTGTCAACCAGCTTCACCACTTCCATGGGATCGATGGATCCGGTGCGGGGATCTGTCTTAGCTACCCGCAGCTCCTTGCCGTATTTCTCCGCGAAGGCTGCGCAGCCGTCAAATGCGGAGGGATGCTCCAGCTGAGTGGTTACCACGTTGGTGCCCGGAATGTTGGAAATAATGCAGTCGGACACGTCGTAGATGATGATGGAGGCCGTCATGGAAGTAACGATGCAGCCGTCTTTTGCATTGAACATGGTGGACAGGTCCTTGCAGGCCTGGGTTCTCAGGGAATCCAGATAGTTGGAGGCTGCTCCGCCGTGGCCGCCGCAGTTGGGCAGGTCATCTACTTCCTGGAATCTCTTGCTGGCGTCCTTCAGACGGAAGGATCCGCCGGAGTTGTCAAAAAACAGTCTCTTCTTATTGGTGAACGGGTCAATATCTACATAGTAATATTTATCGCGAACCTGAGCGGTCAGCTCCGCCGGCATCAACTGTCCGTGCATTTCCAAATCAGTCATCTTATATAATCCTCCTAAATAAATCTTTCTTAGTCAAATACTACCTGGCCCTCATCGAAGATAACCTTGCCGTCTACCTCGATGGTGGGGTTCTGGAACATCATGTCAATGTGAAGGATGAAATCCTGGTTGTCTGTCTCATTGTTGCCCAGAGCCACATGTACATATCCCATGCATCCTTCGTCCTCCAGCATTCTTCCACAGAGAGCTGCGTCGGGATTTAAGCCTACGCCGATCTCTCCCACGCGGTACATTCTGGGATCGTAAACCTTAGCCAGTTCCTTGGCGAAGGTCTCTGCCTCTGCGCCGCCCTCGATCTTGGTCACAAAGCTGTTCTCCACATAGAGGGTGATGGGCTCTTTTAACACGCCCATGGCCGGGTGGGTGATGCTTCCGTCGATAACCAGCTTGCCGTGAGCGGTTCCGGGGATTGCTCCGGTGGCGCACTCAATGTCCGGCGGAGAGGAAGTCTGTCCTGCCTGATGGCTCATTCCGTACTGGGGAAAAATCTTGTGGCCTTTGATGCTGCACCAGTAATCGGTTCCCAGCTTAGAGGTGATGTGGCACACATCTCCGCCCTCAAAACCCTTGGCAATCTGGTCTACATACTTTTTGTTGGCCTCAAAATCCGTGTAAAGGCCCCCTTTTTTAAGCATCTCCAGATCGTAGTCGCAGCAGTTTAAGTCTCTGGCTCCGGCCTCGCAGGCATTTCTGCGGGCTTTGCTGTGGGAGAGGGAGAACTTGGTAGCCCGGAAAATAACGTCTGCCTTCAGCATCGCTGCCGCCACCAGATCTGTGGGCTCCTCGCCGTGCATCTTTCTGGGCTCCATCATTACCAGAGTCTTGTTGGGATAATCCTCTGCCGCATCCCACAGAGCCATTCCAATCTCCATGCTGTCCTCGTCGGTTACAATCAGGATATTTTCATCCTTCTTGCACTGAGCGCAGACCGTCAGCAGCCTCTGGCAGGCTTCGTAAATCTTTTTTTCTCGCATAATACTGTTCCTCCTTTACCTTTTTATATATGTGATTATGCGTAAGTAGCTAGTTACTCGTGTTGCTGAGATGGTTTTTGTAAAGCAATTCATGAGAATTGCTTTACTTTTCGCCCATTTGCGGGCTTTTTTCATTTTCAGGCGCTTTCCCGAACCACTATGGATACGTCCAGGAATACGCTCTCGGGGATAGTCCCCTCCATCATCTGGGTCATCATCTCTGCCAGCTTAGCAGAGAATCTCTCTTTGGAAAAGTCCACCGTGGTGAGTCCCGGGGTCACTGCGGAAGCTAAAAAGGTATTGTCCGCTCCCACCAACGCCATATCCTCCGGTATGGACAGGCCCAGCTGCTTAATGTAGTGCATCAGGTTGATGGCCAGATAATCGTCCCCGGCGATGATCGCCGTGGGTCTGTTCTCCTTGGATCCGCAGACCAGCATATCAAATACGCTCGCCTTGATGGCGTCCATGGTCTCTGTCCTGGTACAAACCAGCTCCTCCCGGAGGGTGAGACCGCTCTCCTGCATGGCCTTCTCGTAAGCCTTTATCCGGAAGTCGTCCCCGCCCAGACCCTTGGTCTTATACCTCAGGGGCGGAATCATGGCGATTTTCCTGTGTCCCTTCATGGCCAGATAGTGAACCGACTTGCTCACCGCATCAAAGTAGCTGGGGGCTAAAGTCACTATCCGGGGATCCAGATCGCCGTACTCCCTGGTCTTGTAGAGGATCACCGGGATTCCGTGGGCCGCCAGCTGATTCAGCTGATCGGTGGAGAACAGGTTGGACATCATGAAGACACCGTCAAACTGCCGCATCAGCAGCATGTTGATGAAATCCGGTCCCGGCTTGCTGTAGCAGTGGGAGACGTAGTAGCCATTTCTGAAAAGCAGCTCCTCAGCTCCCTCCAGCCAGTCATTCCTCAGGTTATCGCAGACGAAGGCGACCAACATGCTTTTCTTTGTTTTCAGTCCCCGGGCCATGATGTTGGGCTGGTATCCCAGCTCCTCCACAGCTCTTAAAACTGCCGTCCGCCTTTCCTCGCTGACATATTTCGAATTATTCAGAACGTATGACACCACCGCCGGGGACACCCCCGCAAGCTTCGCCACATCATTTCTGGTAACTGTTTTTCTTGTTTTCTCTTCCATATCTGTCTGAACCACGCTTTCCTATTTTTGTTAGTTACACGTGTTTCTATATCTTGTTCTTTCTGTTTTTACAATACCACTGATGTCCTATTTTGTCAACAGAAATTCACACTTTTGACACTATACTCAATTTTTATTGCAGTTTTTTGTGCATAATTAACATGTCTTTCTGTTGCCCTATTCAGAAACGCGTGTAAATTCTGAAAATTTAATCTTTGCCGGAAAGGCTGCCCTTTTCCACCCTCCGACATTCGTTATCATAATACCACAAGGGGCTGTTACAATTAGCGAATATCTCGCATATTTATGCGTTTGTACGAATATGCCGAGCACATCCTGGAGACTGCAGGCTCCAGGTGAGCGCAGGCTGAGTACAAATGCATAAATATGCGAGAATATCGAATAGTGCAACAACCCCTTTATCCTTATGCAATATCATACCAGAGTCAACGTTTTACAAAATATTCCTCATACCAAACCAGGAAGGTGTAGATGGTCCAGACCTTGCGCCAGTTGTCGGAATTTCCGCCGATATACTCGTCAAAGATCCGGCATATCTCCTCCACATGGAAGAATTTGGCCGCGGTCTCGCTGCGGAACTTGGCCCGCACATCCTGGTTGTAGCGGTCGTCCGCCATCCAGATGCGGATGGGCACCACAAAGCCCAGCTTCTTGCGGAAGGCGATTTCCCGGGGCAGTACCTTGGCCGCCGCGGTTCTGAAGGCCACCTTGTTTTCCTCGCTGTTTACCTTGTATCGAGAGGGCATCCGGGAGGCTATGTCGAAAATCCGCATGTCCGTCAGAGGCATCCGAATCTCCAGCCCGGCGGCGGTGCTCATCTTATCCACATTCAGGTAGATGTCTCCCTCCAGCCAAATCTGAATATCCACGTTGGACATCTTGGTCAGCGGATCTAAGCCCTCCGTCTCCTGGTAGATATCCTTTACCAGGTTGATGGGCAGCACCCGCTCATCATACTTCTTGAGGATTCTCTTTTTCTCCTCCTCCTTCATGATGTTGGTATTCCCCACGTAGAAGGTTTTCAGGTTGTCCCCGTAGCGCTCCGCGTTGCGGTACATATTGTAGCCGCCGAAGAACTCGTCGGAGCCCTCGCCGGAATAGCAGAGCTTGGTCTGCTCTGCCGCCGCCTGGCATCCGATGGTGAAGGCCAGGGCGGAGGCGTCGCCCAGGGGCTGCTCCATATGGTACATCACATAGGGGACAATGGCGAAATACTCCTCCGGCTTGATCACCCGACGGGAAAACTCTCGTCCCAGCAGCCGGGCGGTCTCCTCCGCCAGGCCGGACTCATCAAAGCGCTCCTCCTCATACCCGCAGCAGGCCGCCTGACGGGCGTCCGACATGGCCAGCACATAGGAGGAATCCACACCTCCCGAGAGGAAGGAAGCGGCGGTCTCGTCCTCGTCCTTCACCTGGGGCATAATCTCCCGGAGGGTGGTGTGGATTTCCTGGGCCCAATCCTCCAGGCTCTTGCTCTCATCCGGGTGAAATTCCGGCTTCCAGTAGCGCTCAACCGTAAGCTGCCCCTTCTGCCAGATCAGATACCGGCCCGGCAGCAGTTTCTTCAGCCCTTTAAAGAAGGTATCTTCCCCGGCCACATAGGTGAGGCTAAGGTAAAGCTGCAGCATCTCCTCATTGAGCTCCTTCACAAAGCCAGGCTGCTCCATGATTCCCCGGATGGTGGTGCCGCACAGGAGCCGGCCGTCGGCCGTCTGATAGTAATAGAACGGCTTGGTGCCGAACTGATCCCGCAGGCAGAAGAGCTTCTCCTGCTCCTGATCCCACAGGGCAAAGGCGAACATGCCGTACATGTGGTCTGCCATCCGGCAGCCCCAGGCCTCATAGGCCTTCACCAAAATTTCCAGCTCCCGCTGCTGTCTGGACAGGCCGGCGTCGATGCCCAGCTCCTGACAGAGCTCTCTCCAGTTGCGGATATGTCCTCTATATTCCTGAACATTTATCATCTGTATCCCTCGCTTACTTATCTTTCTGCTGTTCCACATAACTTCCCATATAGTTTATCACGATATGGCCTATTCAGCAAGAAAGAATCCCGGCACAGGTATGCAGCAGCAGCCGATACTTGCACCGGGATATTCACCTTTCGGGAGGCCGCCGCCATTTAGCTGCGGATCCCCTCCTCACTTTAACTGCTCCTCTTCTTTCGGGCCATGATCACGCTCTGAATAATCAGGAACAGACACAGCATAGCCGCCACGGTGATGCCCGTCCACCAGGCCTGATCCAATCCCGCGGAGGAGACAATGTTCTGGATGGTACTCAGAGAAAGCACCCCAAAGAATGTACCGATCACATTTCCCACACCGCCGGTGAGCAGAGTACCGCCGATGATGGAGGCGGCGATGGCGTTCATCTCCAGGCCGCTGGCGTGGGAGGCAGAGCCGGAGCCCACGTGCAGGAAATAGACGAAGCCGCCGATACCTGCCAGAAGTCCGCAGAGCAGGTGAGCCAAAAACTTGGTTCTCTTCACGTTGATCCCCAGCATCAGCGCGCTCTGCTTATTTCCGCCCACCGCGTAGAAATTGCGTCCTTTTCTGGTCCAGCGCAGGAAACAAAAGAGAATGATCACCGCCAGCAAAGCCACGATCACGCCAATTTCCACATAAGCGTCCACGTATTTTCCAATCTTGTTTACAGAGCCCATGCCGGGAACGGTAATTCGGGTGTCCTTCAGGGCCACAAAGGCCTCGTTCTCCACATTGAAGGGGTTTGTGTGGACAATGGTGGTCATACCCCGGGCGAAGAACATGCCCGCCAGGGACACGATAAAGGGCTGTATATCCAGATAAGCCACCAGAAATCCCTGCACCAGCCCGAAGCCCAGCCCGATGGCGATGGCGATCAGGCAGGCCACCGCCGGATTTCCGTTGTGGTAATCCAGGTAAACGGCGCAGCACATGCTTACCAGAGCGGCAACACCGCCCACAGAAATATCAATACCGCCGGTGATCATAACCAGGGTCATACCGCAGGCCGCGATAATCAGCGCCGCGTTGGCATTTAAAATGTTAAAGAAGGTCTGGGGCTTCAAAAAACCCTTGCCCTGAAAAACCATGGCGCCAATATACATGGCAAAAAATACAACGATTGTGATGACCAACAGCAGCGTAGTGTCAGAGAGACTCTTCTTGGCATGGCTGCCGCCGGCTGTTTTTCCGGATTTTGCCATATCAGGCCACCTCCTTTTTGCGCGATTTTAATTTTTTCCAGAAGGCGGATATCCGCTCCCGCACCACCGGCGCGCTGAATACCACCAGCGCAATTACCACTACGGCCTTGTAGGCCGACAGGGCGTCGGACTGTACCTTAAATTTGTACAGGGTAGTAGTCAAAAACTGGATTACGTAGGCCCCCAGGATGGAAGCTCCCATGTTGAACTTGCCTCCGCTCAGGGCATTTCCGCCCAAGGCCACCGCCAGGATGGCGTCCATCTCAATATCCTTGGCGATAACGGAATAATTGATGGAGGACAGACGGCTTACTTTAATCAGTCCCGTCACGGCCACGCACAGGCCCAGGATGACGAAGGTCAAAAACTTGATGAATGCAGGATTCAATCCGTTCAGCCTAGCGGAATGTTCATTAATTCCCACCGCCTGGGTGTAAAGGCCCAGGGTCGTAAACCGAAGCACCAAGGCCATCACGATCATGCAGGCCAAGGCGATGAAGAAGGGCGTGGGAACGGGAATCCCCGGAATAAAGCCTCCGAAGTAGCCAAAGCTGGGCTCACTGACGATGGGCAGCTCATTGTTGTTGATCCAGGCGGCAATGGAGCGCCCCGCCGTATAGAGGATCAGCGTGGCCACCATGGGCTGGATCTTAAATCCCGCCACCAGGATACCGTTAAAGGCTCCAAAGAGCATGGCCACCAGACAGCTCACCAGGAAGGCCACGATGATGGGGGCCTGCAGGGTCTCCGGCCTGGAGTTGGTTCCGCACAGCACCCGCAGCACGACGCTTCCGCTGATGGCGATGGCCGCGCCCACGCTGATGTCCTGTCCGCCGGTGGCCGCAGTCACCAGGGTCATGCCGATGGCCAGGATGGCCAGCTCAGAGCCGTAGTCCAGGATCGTCACCAGATAGCCGGACAGCACCGGATTGCCCGCGCTGTTGACATCCAGCTTGATCTCGAAAAAGCCGGGATCCGTGATCAGGTTAAAGACCGCCAGCAGCAGCAGCGCCGCCAGAGGGATAAAGATCTGTTTCCTGAATATTTTTCCGAAAAACTCGGATACAGTTGATTTCTTTGTGGTACTCATTATTCTGTGTCACCTCCGGCAATGGTACTCATAATCATGCTCTGGGACAGCTCGTTTCCGGAAAGCTCACCCACCATCCTGCGGTCGCGCATGACGATCAGACGGGAACAGGTGCGGAGCATCTCATCGGTTTCCGAGGAGATAAAGGTAACGCTCATGCCTTCCGAGGCAAGCTTTAACACCAGCTTCTGAATCTCTATCTTGGTACCCACGTCGATGCCTCGGGTGGGCTCATCCAGGATCAGATACTCCGGGTGGGTCAGAAGCCACCGGCCCAGAATTACCTTCTGCTGATTTCCTCCGGACAAGGATTTGATGGGCGTATCCGCGGAGGCAGTCTTGATCTCCAGAAGCTTGATATATTCGTCGGCAAATTTGTTGGCCTGCGCCTTGGTGAAGGGACGGAAAAATCCCCGCAGCACCTGGGCCGCCAAAATCAGGTTATCCCGCACGGACAGGTCGCCCACGATACCGTCCCGCTTCCGGTCCTCAGGAAGGTAGGCAATCCCCTGCTTCATGGCGTCCAGGGGTTTGGATATCTTGATGGGCTTGCCGTTTTTCTTCATTTTTCCTGCAATCACCCGGTCCGCGCCGAAGATCGCCCGGACGCACTCGCTGCGGCCGGAGCCCAGCAGTCCGGTGAAGCCGTTTACCTCACCCTTCTTTATGTAGAAGTTAAAGGGCTTGATACCCGCGTTGCTCTGGAGTCCCTCAGCCTCAAAGACAGGCTTCTCCCCGTCGGCCTCGTGGTACACCAGGCTCTCGTCCCGGATTTCAGACATATCGTCCAGCTCCTTGCCCAGCATCTTGGCCACCAGCTTCAGGCGGGGCAGCTCCTGGATGGCGTACTCTCCCACCAGCTTGCCGTCCCGCAGCACTGTGATCTTGTCGCAGACCTCATATACCTGATCCAGGAAGTGGGTAACGAAGATAATTCCCACGCCTTTCGCCTTCAGATCCCGCATGAGGCCGAAAAGCTTCTGTACCTCCTGGTCGTCCAGGGAGGAGGTGGGCTCATCCAGAATCAGAACCTTACAGTCCATGTCCACGGCCCGGGCTATGGCCACCATCTGCTGGATGGCTATGGAGCAGCTGGACAGCTGCTGGTTGGCCTTGGCCGGTATACCCAGGGACTGCAGAATCTTGTCCGCCGCCGCGTTGATCTTCTTCCAATCCTGCCGGATACCCTTGCCCCGCCCGATGTACATGTTTTCCGCCACGGAGAGATTGGGACACAGGGTGATCTCCTGGTACACGGTGCTGATTCCCAGACGCTGCGCGTCCTGGGGAGACCGTATCACCGCCGCCTTATCAAGGCCCTTCAGGAAGATCTCTCCCTCATCCTTCTCGTAGACGCCGGTCAAAACCTTGATCAGCGTGGACTTTCCTGCTCCATTCTCCCCCATCAGCGCGTGGATTTCACCCTCCTGGAGGGTAAAGTCCACTCCCTGTAAGGCACGTACTCCGGGAAAGCTTTTGCATATATTTCTCATTTCCAATACAGATTTATCTTTCACCAGCGTATTCACTCCTTAACACGTTTTTAGGAAAAAGGCGCGATGCAAGCATGTGAAATTTCTCTACCTGCATCGCGCTCTTTTAATCAATCAGTAAGCATATGCTGCTCCATCAATTAGATACCGTAGGTATCGATGTCCTCCTGGGTGATGGTGGTAGCGTCGAAGCCCTTCTCCTCCATGACGATGGTCTTCTCGGTGATCTCCTCACCGTTCTCGATCTTCTTGATTACCTCATCGATATAGGAAGCCTGGTAGGGGTTGCACTGTCCGTCGTAGTTCCAGTTGCCCTTCAGCAGCTCCTCAAGAGCCCAGGTATTGGTGTCAAAGCCCATGATGATGACATCCTTGCCAACGCCGTGGGAGATGTTTGCCTTATCCAGTGCAGCTACAGCGCCCTTAGCCATATCGTCGTTCTCTGCGTAGATTACGTTGAAGGACTCGCCGGAATCGATAACAGACTGTACGATCTGCTGAGCCTTCTCAGCGTTCCACTCGGCGGTCTGCTGAGCTACCAGGTTCCATCCGTCAGACTCAACAGCAGCGTTGAGGGCTCCTGTACGTCCCTTCTGTGCTGCGGAGCCCATAACACCCTGAATGTGGATGATGTTGTACTCTTCCAGGCCCTGTTCTTTCAGCCAGTTCACAGCGGTCTCGCCCTCTTTGTCCATGTCAGAAACGATGGAGGCCTCGTAAAGGCTGGGATCCGCATCAATGGTACGGTCGAAGAGGATTACTCTGGTTCCCGCATCCTGGGCATCCTTCAGCACGGAATCCCATCCTGCAGTGTCGGCTGCGGACAGAAGCAGGTAATCTACGCCGTCCTGGATGAACTTCTGAGCTGCGGTGATCTGCTCGTCATTCTTTAAGCTGTATGCGAAGGAAGCCTCATAGCCGTTCTCCTCCGTGAACATTTCCTTCATATCCTTATCGTTAGCGGTACGGTATCCGGACTCGTTGGGGTCATTGTTGATGATGCCCACTTTGATCAGGTCTCCGCTTCCGCCGTCGTCTGCTGCGTCCGCGTCCGCATCTGCCGCCCCGTCATCTGCCGCAGCGTCGCTGCTGGCATCCTTGCTTCCGCTGTCCGATGAGCTGCCGCAGCCTGCCAGGCTGAATACCATCAGGGAAGCAACCAACCATGCTAATACTTTTCTTTTCATTTTCTCTCCTCCTACTTTTAGATATTTTAGGCTATCTCTTCCTATGGCTTAAGGATAGCACCGGGCAAATCCGTATTCAACTTCCGTAACCTTGTATTTTCAAGGTTTATGAGATATTTACAATACAAATTTTGCGTGATAGAATTAAATTAAAATACAAATTTATTTTATTGTTAGTTATCCTTAGATTTCTGTTGAAAATTTTATGATTTTGTTCTTAGCTCCGCCGTTTACCGGCCATTTATTTCCCCTGAAATTTTTGTGCAAAATGGAAAAACAGAAAAAAAGGTTGATTATTCCTAAATTATTCACGGAACAGTATCTGAATTGATAACAATACCATGAATCTGAAAATTGATCCATGCAGCCATAACATCACTCAATTAACCCGTCAAAAGGGTATAAAATCCCTGTGGCAGAGTTCAGAGC
>DVHU01000077.1 GCA_018711815.1 Candidatus Egerieimonas intestinavium | reverse complement strand
TTTCACCTTCTGAATAACCTGGTCAATTTTTACCATCACATCCGGGTGACAGAAGTCCGGGAGATGTCCGAAGGCTCCGGAAAAATCACAGGGACCGATGATAAATGCGTCCACCCCGGGAACTGTCAGCAGCTCATCCAAGTGCTCATACGCAGCAGCTGTTTCAATCTGAATTAACTTCCAGATAGAGCGGTTGGCAGATTTGATGTACACATGCAAGTCATCCAGCCCATAGCGGATCGCGGCTCTGGGGCCGAATCCCCGGATTCCCTCCGGGGGATATTGGCAGGAGGCTATGGCCAGCTCCACGTCTTCCCGGGAGCGGATCATAGGGAAAATAATCCCGGTGGGTCCCATTTCCAGGATGGGCTTCACCTGTACCGGATCCAGAGAGGGGATTCGGACAAAGGTGGCCAGAGGATGCTTTACCGCCCGGGAGGCCAGCAAAATATCGCAGACCTCTTTTTTGGTGAGTTGTGTATGCTCCATATCAATCCACAGGTAGTCAAAACCGCAATTACCCAGCAGCTCTGCCGAGTGGATGTCGGGCATAGTGATGTGGGTACCCAGCAAGGGGGTGCCGTTGTTGAGCTTTTGTTTCCAAGCATCCATATTCTCCTTTACCTCCTGTCGTTTAAGGGTTGACTACATTTACCGGACTGCCCACCAGAAATGCCTGCAGGTTGCTGACAGCGATGTCCATCAGTCTCTGGCGGGATTCCCGGGATGCCCAGGATATGTGCGGTGTGATCAGACAATTAGGGGCGTTCAGCAGAGGATTATTCCCTAAAATCGGCTCTGTGGAGACCACGTCCAAACCAGCCGCATAAACCTTACGGTTGATCAGTGCCTGAGCCAGATCCTCTTCCACAATTAGCGGTCCCCGGGAATTATTGATGATGATTACTCCGTCTTTCATCTTAGCGATAGTGGCCTTGTTGATGATACCCTCCGTGGAAGGGAAGAGGGGGCAGTGCAGGGCGATCACATCCGACTGGGCCAGCAGGGTGTCCAGATCTGTGTATTTGCAGCTCTCATTTTCAAAGCTGGGATTGGGATATTCGTCGTAGGCCAAAACTTTCATTCCCAGAGCCTGGGCAATTCGCCCGGTGGTTCGCCCGATGCGGCCAAAGCCGATGATTCCCATGGTTTTTCCGGCCAGCTCAATCAGGGGATAGTCCCAGAAGCACCAGTCTTTATTATTTTCCCATTTTCCTTTGTGGACAGCTTCGCTGTGGTAACCGATGTGGTGGCATATCTCAAGGAGCAGAGCGATGGCGAACTGCCCCACCGCGTCTGTGCCGTAGGTAGGGATATTCGTCACAGGGATTCCCCTGACTTTGGCGGCGGCCACATCCACCACGTTATATCCGGTGGCCAGGACACCGATATATTTGATTTGGGGGCAGGCCTCAAGGGTGGCGGCAGTTATGGGCGTCTTGTTTGTGATTACAGCCTCTGCCTTCCCGATACGCTTGATTACGTCTGCGGGGTCTGTACGGTCATAAACCTTTAACCGACCTAATTTTTCAAATCCTTCCCAGCTCAGATCACCAGGGTTCTCAGTATATCCATCCAAAATTACAATTTCCAATATAGACACCTCTTTTCTTTTTCTCTAGCTCTCCAGTAGGGCTCTGAGCTCAGAGCCAGCTTTGGTCCAATAGTTTGTATTGTTCCTCAGCTCGTCACCGATACAGAAATGCTTCACTCCCAGATCACGGTAATACTCTGCCTCCTGGGCGGAATTGATTTCGCACCGGGGCTGAACTCCGTGGCGAAGAGCTGCGGCAATCATTTCCCGCTCCGCGGCCTTACACTCCGCTAAATGCTCGGCCATGTTAAAGCCGCAGCTCATGGCGTAATCTGATGGGCCGAACTGAACCATATCTACGCCGGGGATGGAGCAGATTTCTTCAATATTATCCATAGCCTCTTTCTTTTCGATCATAAGAGCCACCACGGTATTTTTCACCATGTCAGCGTAATCCATCTGTGGGGCATGGGGCTGATAACCAATCCAACGGCTGTTGGGATAGCCAAAGCGCCCTCCGTCTGCGGGGCGGTCAGGCTTCAGCACAAAGAGGGATTCCCGAACTTCTTGGGGAGTTTTGTGATCTACCAGAAGAACGGACTGAAAACCGGAAGCCATGGCTTTCTGGGCGACATATGCGCGGTTTTGGAAGTCTACCTTGATCATGGAGCCCATCTGATAGAGCTCAGCCGCCCGGCAGAGATTTTCAAAATCACTGAGATTATAGGGGGCGTATTCGGCTACGAACTCAATATAATCATATTTTCCGGTGGTGCCGATGATCTCCACGATAGTGGGCCAGACACTTTCAATTCTGGTGGCCACAGAAGGCAGATCGTGATCCAGCAGATAGCGAAGCTTGTTTGTTTTCATAAGAATCCTCCTTGTTGACTTGTGTATTTGACTTTGACAGCTCCATGCCGACCTTGATCATCTTGAACATACGGTCAGCAGCGCCGGTCAAAAGAGTGTCCGCGTGGGAGAGAGCTTCCGGCAGACCGATTGCCCCGTCCACAGTTACCATGATGGAATTTACGACGTCTGCATAGTCAAGCTGAATATCCCGGTCAATTCCGCCCACAATGGCGATGACGGGAACATGGGATTTCCGGCAGGCATCTCCGATACCGTGAATGACCTTCCCGCAGAAGGACTGGCGGTCAAGCCTCCCTTCGCCGGTGATCACCAGATCGGCATCCTTTAGAATATCCTGAAAATGAATGGTATCAAGGACGGTTGTGATGCCGGACTGCAGCTTGGCCCCGGTAAAGGCTACCAGAGCCGCGCTGATTCCGCCGGCAGCCCCGCCTCCGGGGAGCTGGTGGATGGAGATCCCTAACTTTTCTTCCAAAACATCCGCATAATTTTTCATGCCGTTTTCCAGCCTGTCTAAAATTTCTGTTGTCCCGCCCTTTTGCGTACCATACATGTAGGTGGCTCCGTTGGGGCCAAGAAGCGGATTGTCTACGTCGCACATAACTGTAATCCGAGCTTTTTTTAATAAAGGATCCAGACCCTCTGTGTGGATGTCGCATATATTTTCCAGATTCATGCCCACAGGCTTCAAGGGTGCTCCATGGCAGTCTAAGAAATCCACACCCAGGGCAGACATGGCGCCTATGCCGCCGTCGTTGGTGGCGCTGCCGCCTATGGTGACGATAATGTGGGAAAACCCCTTCTGCAGCGCCTGGCGAATCATCTGTCCGGTTCCATAAGAAGAGGTGTATAGGGGATTTCGGGCCTCGGGCGGAATCTGGGGCAGTCCGTTGACAGCTGCCATTTCGATAATAGCTGTATCCGGCGGGATGACCCCATATTTGGCGGAAATCTCCCGGCCAAGGGCATCCCTGGCATAAAAATGGTGCACGGTGCCCTGCATAATTTCAATTAGGGCATCTATGGTTCCCTCGCCGCCGTCGGCCATGGGAAGCCGTACAATCTCACAGTCCGGGAAATTATCCAGGGCAGCCTGGGCAATCCGGTCGATGACCTGGGCGGAAGAGAGAGAACCTTTAAAGGAATCTGGTGCGATAACGATTTTCATAGGTTTCTCCTGTATTAAACCAAGTGATTTATGGTTTGATTGTAGCTTGATCTGAGGGGCAGTTCATCATTTGCAATTACAAAGAAAACCAGGAGCTTTGTGTTTTTGACACAAAGCTCCTCCAGGAGGATGCGTCACTAATTTAGGTAGAGAGATAGATTGCTTTAGGCGAAAATAATTATTTCCGTCAGTAAAAACAATAATATTTGGGTATCCTGCTAAACTCTGGGCTTTGCCCTGGAGAATTTCTCGGGAAGTGCCGGGGAAAAGGAACCTTTTGTTTTGTGCCAGTGACACAAAACAAAGAGATTTATTTATTCCGCAAAATGATGCTTGTGCAGATAATCTATTTTACAATATTTGCAATGAAAGCAAGAAATCAGAACATATTTCTTGCCAAGTAAAATCAGCGCTCTATATGGGTAACAAAAACTATTTATA
>DVHU01000076.1 GCA_018711815.1 Candidatus Egerieimonas intestinavium | reverse complement strand
GTCACCTTCCACTGACCAAAGGTGTGCGCTGTCTTGGGAATCGTTTGCTGCTCGGTGGCGTCGCACTTTTTCTCAGTACACTTGACCGTTTTCAGCCCTTCCTCTGTGCAGGTGGCCTCCTTTACGATAGTTTCCTCGCCGCTGAAGTCATGCTGGTGGCTCTCCTTTAAGGCCGGAATTGCTCTGGTCTCTTTCTCCTCCTGGCACATGGTGCATATTCTAGTTTCCTCTCCAGGCTGATCCCAGGTAGCCTCCTTGGTCACCTTCCACTCACCAAAGGTGTGTTCCTTCTTGGGAATCGTCTTCTGCTCGGTGACGTCACAATTCGGCTCCGCACACTTGATAATCAGCAAACCTTCCTTGGTGCAGGTGGCCTCCTCCTTAACTTCACCCTCGCCGCTGAAGTCATGATTCACGTGGCTTTCCTTCAGGGCCGGAATCTCTCTGGTCTCTTTAGGCTCTTTCTCCTTCCCACAGATACTGCAGGTCAGGATTTCCTGGCCGGCTTCCTCCCAGGTGGCCTCCTTGACCTTTTTCCACTGGTCGAACTGATGACCTGTGGCTTTAATGGACTTTTCCTCTAAAACCGTCCCACACAGCTGACAGGCGATCGTCTGTGCTCCCTCCTTCTCGCAGGTGGCCTCCGTGGTATTTGTCTTTCTGCTTTCCTCCGGATGGCTGCACTCCGCTGTGATGGTTCCTTCGGCTTTGATGTCTCCCCAGGCGGCCTGCAGCTTAATGGTTCCAGTCTTCTTTACGGTAAAGCCCTTTTCGGTCTCGCTGAGCGCCTCCTTAGGTTCCGCGCTGACGGCTACCTCCTCGCTCTTCTGAAGCGTTCCCAGGAGTTTCCCGCTGCTGTCGTAAATTCCCAGCACCGGGGAGATGGTCTCCCCCAGCTTCACGGGCTCCTTTATTTCCATAAACTTTAGCTGAAGCTTGGCGCCGACGGCCTGCTCCTTGGTCAGTACAAAGTTTTCCGGCGCTGTATCCGTCTGTAAAAATGCTTTCAGCGCCTCCTGATCCGACGCTTCCGTCACCTCCACGGTGACGCCCGTGTCTTTCTTTTCGTCCGTTGGGGTCTCATCCTGTGCCCAGACTGCAGAGGGAAATAGTCCTATCGCTGCCAGCATCAGGGCAAGCATCCAGGCGACCCGCCTTTTTTTCCTTTCTCTCTTCATATGGTATCCCTCCATTGAATCTACGGGTTCCTTATTTATGATTTTATTCTACCTGTTATTTTCTGATAAATCAATTAATGTTATAAAATTGAAAGATTTTTCGGTAAAAGCACCAAAAAAGGACCCGCACTATTTACCAATATTCCAAAAGCCCACGCTCGTCCTCACTAAGGTAATCGGAAAATTTCCCCCTCTTGACAGAAGAAAAAGATTTTGTTACCATATAGTCAATTACTTGACTATTTTTTCTTTCCCATAAGTAGGAGGTGGAGAAATGATTCTCAATACCGGAGGTAGGACAGATACTGTCCAATACTACACAGACTGGCTGCTGCGCCGCTTCCAGGAGGGGTACGTGCTGACCCGCAATCCGCTTTTTCCCAATAAGATCAACCGCTATGAACTAACCCCGGACAAGGTAGACTGTGTGGTCTTCTGTTCCAAAAACTATAGGCCCATTCTGCCGCGTCTTCGGGAAATCACAGACCGGTTTCCCACGTATTTTCACTATACCATCACCGCCTACGGCAGAGATATTGAGCCCGGCGTCCCCTCCATCCAGGAGAGCATGGATACCCTGGCTGAGCTCTCCCGGCTGGTGGGCAGGCAACGGGTGGCCTGGCGCTACGACCCGGTTTTACTGACTGAAGCCTACACCGTGGACCGTCACCTGGAAACTTTTGAACAGATGGCCTCCCTCCTGGCCCCCCACATTGACCGGTGTATATTCAGCTTCGTGGAAATGTACAAAAAGCTGGAGACAAATATGCCGGAGCTTATTCCCCTGACTGAGGAAGATAGGGATAATTTAGCCCGGGGTATGGGAGCCATCGCCGCCAAGTACGGCATCCACCTCCAGACCTGCGGCACCAACGGGGATTACAGCCGCTACGGTATCCATGCTTCCGGCTGCATGACTCTGGATATCCTTGGGGCAGCCAATGGGATTTCCTTTAAAGCGCTGAAGCACAAGGGGATGCGCCAGGGCTGTCACTGCATTGAGAGCCGGGATATCGGCGCTTACGATACCTGCCTGAACGGCTGCAAATACTGTTACGCCAACAAAAGGCCCCAGAAGGCCCGGGAGAATTACCGCTACCATGATCCATTCTCTCCCCTTCTGCTGGGCCATGTGCGGCCGCAGGATACCATCACCCAGGGGGCCCAGCGCTCCTTCCGAAAGGAGGAAAAACATGGCTGACCCCATCATCAAAAGGGTACAGGTCCGCAGTATTTTATCAAAATCTAATCTGCCGGTGTGCGAGTACTCGGTGAATCCTTATGTGGGCTGCACCCACGGCTGTAAATACTGCTACGCCTCTTTTATGAAACGCTTCACCGGACACGCCGAAGACTGGGGCAGTTTTCTGGATGTAAAAATCTGGCCGGAAATCAAAAATCCGGAGAAATACGCGGGAAAAGAGCTGTTTATCGGCTCAGTTACCGACCCCTATCTTCCCCAGGAGGCGGTCTATGAGCGCACAAAGGCCCTGCTTCTGCAGCTAAAGGGCAGCGGGGCAAGACTCAGCATCGCCACCAAAAGCGATTTGATTCTGCGGGATCTGGAGCTGATCAGAAGTTTTCCTGAGGCCAGGGTCTCCTGGTCCATCAACACCCTGGAGGAGGATTTTCAGCGGGATATGGACGGAGCGGTATCCATTGAGCGAAGACTCGCCGCCATGGAAGCCTTTCACCGGGCTGGCGTCCGCACCACCTGCTTTATTTCCCCGATTTTCCCGGGGATAACCCAGGCGGAGGAGATCATTTCCCGGGCCAAGGAGCACTGCAACCTGATCTGGCTGGAAAATCTCAACCTGCGGGGAAGCTATAAGCCGGTGATCCTTAATTACATAAAGGAAAAATATCCTCAGCTGCTCCCCCTGTACCAGGAAATCTACAGCCGCAAAAATATGGCCTATTGGGAGGCCCTGGATCTGCAGCTGAAGAAATTTACCGCCGGTATCGGTCTTGATTACGTGACCAACGACGACAGCATGAACCGGCCCTTTCAGGCGCCGCCGGTGGTGGTCAACTACTTTTACCATGAGAAAATAAAAAAACACAGAGGTTAAGCATATGCCAGAACTGCCAGAAGTAGAAACCATAAGACGAGTGATAGAACCTCAGCTTTGGGGCCTTGCCATCCGGGAGCTTATTCTGCACCGGCCAGAGGTGATCGCCCACCCGGAGCCGGAGGAATTTTGCCGCAGGCTCATGGGACAAACTTTTTGCTCACTGAAACGCCGGGGGAAGTTTCTGATCCTTGAGCTTTCCGGGGGCGACCGGGTCATTGTCCACCTGCGGATGACCGGCTGCCTGCTGGTGACCCCTGAGGATTACCCCCAGGAGAAGCACACCCACGTGGTCTTTCGGCTGGAAAAGGGCCTGGAGCTGCGCTTTTCTGACACCCGCCGGTTCGGCCGCCTCTGGCTCCTAAAGAAGGGGGAGGCCGACACTTACAGCGGAATAGAAAAGCTGGGTATGGAACCCTTGGATACTGCCCTCACCGGCCTGTATCTGCAGAACCATTGGGGAAAACGAAAGAAAGCCATCAAGGATTGCCTGCTGGAGCAAAATGTCCTGGCCGGCATCGGAAACATTTACTCCGACGAGATCTTATTTCAAGCCAGGATTCGCCCTGACCGCCCGGCCGGCAGCCTCATCGGGGAGGAATGGGACAGCCTCGCCCGGATCATTCCTCAATGCCTGTCCTTCTTTATCCGGAAGAATCAGCTCTCCCCGGAGGAATACCTGGAATCCAAGGGACAGGATTACCGAAACACCCCGTACCTGCAGGTTTACGGCCGCCAGGGACTGCCCTGCCCCAGCTGCGGGACTTCCCTCTGCCGGACGGTCATCGGCGGCAGGAGCAGCGTCTACTGTCCCTGCTGCCAGAAGCTTGTATGAACCCCAAGAGAAAGGAACGTAAAAAGAAATGACAGATACTATTTATTCTCTTTTTCAACATACAACCGCTCAAAACAGCGGCCGGGCAGCAATTATTGAAAACAATCGCGTGATGACCTTCGGTGAGCTCTCCCGCCTGACAGACATCATCGCCGCCACCTTCCCCGACCAGGTGAGCAGTGTTGGCATCGTCATGGACCACCGGGCCGAGATGATCGCCTCCATTCTGGCGGTACTCAAGCGCGGAGCCAGGTACGTGCCCGCAGAACCCACCTTCCCCACCGGAAGAATCCAGTATATGATGCAGGAAGCTAAGGTGGATTTTATCCTCACCGAGAGAGAACACTCGGATAAGCTGGCTGGCTTTCCCACGCGTCTGACGGACTGCGAGATCTGCGGTCTGGACTCTCCCGCCCGTGAGGAAACCGACGCCTCAACACCCGCATCACCGGCCTATGTGCTATATACCTCCGGCACCACCGGACGGCCCAAGGGAGTCTGCGTCACCAACGGGAATGTCTGCCACTACGCCCGGGCCTTCAATCATGAATTTCAGGTGAGGCCGGACGACATAATGCTCCAATATTCTGTCTGCTCCTTCGACATCTTCGTTGAGGAGGTTTTCGCCAGTCTCCTCAATGGGGCTGCCATCGCCATTCCCGCCCAGGAGGATAAGGAGGATATCCATTCCCTCATGAGCTTTGTAAAAAAACACCAGGTAACCATGCTCAGCGGCTTTCCCTATCTGCTGGCAGAGATGAACCATCTTCCCCATATTCCTGACTCTCTGCGGCTTTTGATCAGCGGCGGCGACGTCCTGCGGGGCGTCTACGTAGATCGGCTTCTGGGCCAGGCAAAGGTCTATAATACCTACGGCCCCTCCGAGACCACGGTGTGCGCTTCCTATTATTGCTGTAATAAAGGAGGACTCCTGGCTGACGGCACCTACCCCATCGGAACTCCGGTAAAGGGTAGCCGTATTCAGATTCTGGATTCTGAAGGCCGGGAAGTACCCGCCGGAAGTACCGGAGAAATCTGTATTCTGGGGGATGGCGTATCCCTGGGCTATATTGGCGATCATCCGGAGGAGAATAAAGCCTTTGAGCGCCTCCCGGAGGGAGAAGTGATGTACCGCAGCGGAGATCTGGGCTACCTCCTCCCCGACGGCAATATCGCCTTTCTCCACCGAAAGGACACCCAAATCATGATTTACGGAAAGCGCGTGGAGGTCTCCGAGGTGGAATCCCGCCTCTATCAGTGCCAGAGTGTAGAACAGGCTATTGTTCGCGCCTTTACCGATGAAAATGGCCTATCTTACATGACGGCCTACGTGGTTCCCTCCGATCAAGGGATCAAAGTATCCACTGTCAGGCGGGAGCTGGAGGAAAATCTCACCTCCTTTATGATACCGGAATTCTTTGTGAAGATGCCCTCCATTCCTCTGAATACAAATGGGAAACCGGATATGGCAAAGCTGCCTGTGGTGATGAAAGCGGGGAGTTTCTGATGGAACTTAGGATAAAAAAAGCGGGGCTGGAGGATATAGAGCTACTAATGCAGTGGCGAATGAAGGTGCTGAGGGAAGTGTTCTCCCTAGATCCTACCCAGCCCACGGAAAAATTAGAGGAAGAAAACCGGCGTTACTATCAGCGTACCCTGGCTTTAGGGGAGCACATCGCCTGTTTTGCCTGCATAAAGGACATTCCCGTGGGCTGCGGCGGAATTTGCCTGTACCAGGAAATGCCCTCCCCGGACAATCCTTCCGGGAAATGCGCCTATCTCATGAACATCTACACTCACCCCTCCTATCGAAAGCAGGGTGTGGGCAAGGCTATGCTTCAGTGGCTGGTGGGGCAGGCCCAAAAGCTGGGAACCACCAAGATCTATCTTGAGACATCAGAGGCTGGAAAGCCCCTGTACCAAAAGGCGGGCTTTGTGCCCATGGAAGATATGTTAAAGCTCCCCCCGCCAAAATAATAATCCCCCGGCTGGCGCTCTGGTCTATTTGCACAGAAGCGTCCTCCGGGGGAATTTTTATTTTTTTACTCTTAGTTCAGGCGGTCGCGGATCGCCAGAATGAAATCTCTGCTGTTTAACACGGTGGGGTTGGGGATACTGGTAATCAGCGCCAGATCCTTGGTCATCTGACCGCCCTCGATGGTCTCCAGGGTGGCCTTCTCCAGGCGGCCGGCAAAATCAACCAGCTCCTGGTTGTTATCCAGCTCTCCTCTTTTTCTCAGGGCCCCGGTCCAGGCAAAGATGGTGGCCACAGAGTTAGTGGAGGTCTCCTCTCCCTTCAGGTGCTTATAGTAGTGGCGCTGCACGGTTCCGTGGGCAGCCTCGTACTCGAAGTACCCCTGGGGGGATACCAGCACGGAGGTCATCATGGCCAGAGAACCGAAGGCGGAAGATACCATGTCGCTCATCACATCCCCGTCGTAATTCTTGCAGGCCCAGATAAAGCCGCCCTCGGCCTTCATCACCCGGGCTACCGCATCGTCGATCAGGGTGTAGAAATAGGTGAGTCCTGCCTTCTCAAATTTCTCCTGGAACTCTCCCTGGTAAATCTCCTGGAAGATATCCTTGAAGTTATGGTCATATTTCTTAGAAATGGTGTCCTTGGTGGCAAACCACAGATCCTGGTGGGTATCCAGGGCATAGGTGAAGCAGCTTCTGGCGAAGCTTTCGATGGAGGCATCCAGGTTATGCATTCCCTGCACGATTCCGCTGCCCTTAAATTCATGCACCAGCTCCCGGGTCTCGCTGCCATCCTGGGCAGTGTAGACCAGCTCCACCTTGCCAGGTCCCGGAATGACCATCTCCGCGTTCTTATAGACATCGCCGTAAGCGTGACGGGCCAGGGTGATGGGCTTTTTCCAGTTGCGGACGCAGGGCTCAATGCCTTTCACAATAATGGGCGCCCGGAAAACCGTGCCGTCCAGCATGGCCCGGATGGTGCCGTTGGGACTCTTCCACATTTCCTTCAGCTTATATTCATCCATCCGCGCCCCGTTGGGAGTGATGGTGGCGCATTTTACCGCCACGCCGTATTTCTTGGTGGCGTTGGCCGCGTCTACCGTCACCTGGTCGTTGGTCTCATTTCTGTGCTCCAGGCCCAGGTCGTAATATTCTGTCTTTAAATCAATAAAGGGAAGCAGCAGCTCCTCCTTAATCATCTTCCAGAGAATCCGGGTCATCTCGTCCCCGTCCATCTCCACCAGCGGTGTTGTCATGCCGATCTTAGACATTCCATTTCCTCCTTATCGTCTTTTTACATCCTCACCATTGTACCCCTGAATGTCTTTTCTTGTCAATGATTCAAAGGGACAAAAATTTTTCCCGGTCAAAGGCTCCCCATCCCTGCTGATTCTTGCTGTAGCCCAGATCTCTGGCCGATTCCCGCAGGAGCATCTTGATTTCCAGGTTGGTCAGCCGGGGATCCTTCTCCAGCATACAGGCGATGGCCCCGGATATCCGGGGCGTGGACATGGAGGTGCCGCTTTTTACCGCATAGTTTACCTCCCCGCCCGGGGCGCAGGAGACAATCTCCTGCCCTCGGGTGACAATGTCCGGCTTCACCACGCACTCTCGGGTGGGGCCGGCCCCGGAGACAGATTCCCGTCCGGCGATCATATCGCTGGAGCCCACGGTGATGACCTTTCGGCTGCAGCCCGGGGCGGTTACGCTCCCCGGCGCCGGCCCCATGTTCCCCGCCGCAGTCACCACCACCAGCCCCAGATCCCAGATCTGCTCCACCGCCTGAATCAGGCTGCTGTGATTTCGATTTTTTTCCGTGGTTCCCACGGAAATATTGACAATCCGCAGATTATACCTCTCCCGGTTCTCCGCCACCCAGGCCAGAGCCTTAATTACATCCTGCTTCTGGCCGTTGCCCTTGTGATCTAAGACCTTCACTGCCGCCAGGTGGCAGCCGGGAGCCGCTCCTCGGTAGCGTCCGCCGGAGGCCGCTCCGCTTCCTGCCAGAATTCCGGCCACATGGGTACCGTGGCCGTTATCGTCATAGGGGGACAGACGTCCTCCCAGAAAATCCTTAAAAACCGCAATTCTCCGGTCAAAATCCACATGGGGAAAGATGCCGGTGTCCAGAACAGCCACGCCCACACCCTTCCCCGTCCATAAAGCCCGGTGATTCTGTTGTGTCATAGGGTTCCCTCTTTCTTTTGCTTCCCTATATTGTATTCAGCGAATTCGGGAAGGGTCCAAAGGAGCTTCCCGCGCATATGCTGTAACAAAAGATACCCAGGACGATCTATGACTTCTTCCAGTGAAATGATTTTATCCAACGACTACGCGGACTTTATCACCCCCACCTACGCCCTGACTGAGGAAGAATTTACCCAGCGCTTCCGCCTCTCCGGAGGCCAGATCATCAGCAGAGATTACGGGATGGTTCATCTGCTGCGAACGCCCCGGATTGACATGCTGCTGAACACCGTCTCCTACAGCTCCATGCCCAATCTCTACACCCTTTTGGACACCACCAGCCTGGAGGTATCCGGCATCATTCAGACCCAGCTTCAGACCACCTTAAATCTCACCGGCAGGGGTGTCCTTCTGGGCTTTCTGGATACGGGAATCAACTACACGCACCCGGCCTTTAAAACCAGCAGCGGCTCCACCCGCATCCTGCGCATCTGGGATCAGACGGACCAGACCGGCACTCCCCCGGAAGGACTGCCCTACGGCTCCGTCTACACCGACGAGGACATCAACCGGGCACTGCAGCTGGAAGACCCCTACAGCGTAGTTCCCAGCCGGGATACGGACGGCCACGGCACCTTCCTGGCCGGTGCTGCCGCCGGGTCCGCGGATCTATCCGCGGATTTCACCGGAGCCGCCCCGGAGGCGGGGATCCTGATGGTGAAGCTAAAGCCCGCCAAGGAATATCTGCGGGACTTCTATCTGATCAGTCCCCAGGCTGCGGCTTACCAGGAGACGGACCTGATGATGGCCATCCGCTATCTGCTGCAGACTGCCCAGGAGCTGGAAATGCCCATCCTGCTGTGTATCGGCCTGGGCAGCAATCAGGGGGATCATTCCGGCTATACTCCCCTGGAAATCTCTCTGAACCGCTACGAGAGCGTCTACGGCGTGGCCGTGGTCTGCGCTGCCGGCAATGAGGCGGGGCGCGCCCACCATTTCCAGGGGGAAATTCGCGCCTCCGACGAGTATCAGACGGTGGAGGTGGTGGTTCCGGAGGGCTCCCGGGGCTTCACCCTGGAGCTCTGGGGAAAATCCCCGGAATTATACTCGGTGGGTTTTCAGTCCCCCGCCGGGGAAAATATCCCCCGAATCCCCGCCCGGCTTCAGCTTTTTGAGGAAATTCCTTTTATTCTGGATCAAACCCGGATCTCTGTGCGCTATGAACTGGTTCAGGATACCTCCGGGGATCAGCTGATCTTTCTCCGCTTCCAGGCCCCCAGTCCAGGAGTGTGGACTATCCGGGTTTACTGCAGCAACCTGACCACGGGCGTCTTTCACCTGTGGCTGCCCATCACCGGATTTACAGACCCGGATATTCTCTTTCTGGCGCCGAATCCCTACACCACCGTCACAGCGCCCTGCACCTCCCACTCGGTGATCGCCCTGGGGGCTTACAGCGCCGCCAACGGAAGCCTCTACCTTCATTCCAGCAGAGGCTTCGCCCGAAACGGAGCCGTCAAACCGGAGCTGTGCGCTCCGGGGGTGGCGGTATCCGGCCCCAACCTGCGGGAGGGGTACACCCAGCGCTCCGGCACCAGCCCCGCCGCCGCCATCGCCGCCGGAGGGACCGCTCTCCTGATGGAGTGGGGACTTCGGCAGTCTCCGCCCCGGTATTACACCAACTTTGAACTGAAAAATTTGCTGATTCGGGGCGCCCAGCGGGATGACGCCCTGACCTATCCCAACCGGGAGTGGGGCTACGGAGCCCTTAATATCTACCAGGTATTTCTGGCCATCTCCACCACCTGATACGGCTAAAAAAGAAAAAGTTCATTTCTCCTGTAACACTTTTTCTGCTTTCCCATATGATGAAGTGTAAGCAAATTTATTTGGAGGAACCAAACATGAGCGACATTAGCGCAACAAACTGTGGATGCGGATGCGACAATGACTGCGGAGGCGCAAGAAACACCAGTCTTTTCGGGGGAAATTCCTGCTGTTCCATTATCTGGATTCTGCTGCTGCTGAGCTGCTGCGGCGGTGATGGCTGTGGATTCGGAAACGGCTGCGGCAATGACAGCTGCATCTGGATTATTCTGCTGCTTCTGTGCTGCGGCGGATGCGGAAATTTCTAAACTCCTTCACGTGTACAGCAACAAAGAAGGCCGGGGCAAACGCTCCGGCCTTCTCGCTGTATTCCAGGGAAGAGTAAGCTCTTTATTTCCCCTGCCTCTGCCTTCCCCGGCGCTTTCCCGGCTGCCCGCCGGAGGGATTTCCCTTCCTTAGCCTCTCCCTCCGCAGACGCTCCTCCCGGGCCCTGGCGCAGGTCAGATCTATCTCATAGAGGGTATTTTCCTCAATCACCAATTTCGTGGACGGCTGCTCCATAACTATACCTCCTGTCTTTTGCTTATCTTTATCATATGCTTTCCCCCGGAATCTGTCATATCCCCTCCGCTCCGTACATATGCTGTTAGAAAAAACAGGAGTTTGCTCCATGGAAGAAGATCAAAAACCAATGACTCCTCTGGACCGCATGGTCACCCCTGACCAACTCCAGATGATGAAGGCGGCTATCCCCTTTCTGCCTCCCCAGGGCCAGAGGCTTCTGTCCGCCTACGCAAAATTTACGGAGCTTTCCAACACTCTTCAGTTGTTTGCAGGCGCCCGGCCGGAGATGCACGCCATGGCCGCCCCTGTTCCCTCCCCCTCTATGTCGGAGCTGGTCCAGGCCCTGCGTCCCTATGCGCCCCCGGATTTCCAGGAGTCCCTGGATTCTCTGATACAGACTGCTTCCGCTGTTTCCATGTTTCAGGCCTGCTCGGATTTCCCTGAGCAGATGCCGCCAGACTGTCAGGAGGTATCCCATGAACCAGAGCTCTGACTGGATGAAAAATCCCAAATTGGCCAACATTGATCCGGCCAAGCTGCAGATGCTGCAGTCCCTGGCCATGCAGGGCAGTCAGCAAAACCGCAATGACCTGATGCCCTTTCTCATGGCCGCCGCCAACACCTCCCGGGAGCGGGGGATGCAGTTTTCCTCCCAGGAGATGGAGGCCATTGTGGAGGTGCTGAAAATGGGAAAATCCCCGGCGGAGGCGGCCCGCATTGACCGAATGGTTTCCATGATGCGCATGATGCGCCGTTGAAACCCTTCCGCAAATTTCATGGGAACGCAGTTTCCTAGGAAACAAAAAAGGAGCCCTTTGGAGGCGCTGCTGCTCACACCTTTCAGCAGACGCCTCCCAACGGCTCCTTTATTTCCCTTATGAATGATAATATTGCTCCAAAACGCACTCCCGCAGAAGGGTGAGAGCTGCGCTCACGGACTGGCTGCGAACCTTGGCCCGCCCGCCGGTGAACTGGAATCTCTTCACCTTAATCTTGCCGGCTGCGCAGCAGCCAATATATACAAGGCCCACAGGCTTCTCCTCGGTCCCTCCGTCGGGTCCGGCTATGCCGGTGATGGCCACACAGACATCCGCTTCCGTCTGCTCGCAGCCGCCCCGGGCCATCTCCCGGGCAGTTTTCTCGCTGACCGCCCCATCTGTCTTCAGGGTGGATTTCTTCACGCCCAGGTATTTGCGCTTCATGCGGTTGGAGTAGGTAACCAGCCCTGCCTTCAGCACCTCCGAGGCCCCAGGCACGTTGATGATTCGTGAGGCCAACATTCCGCCGGTGCAGGATTCAGCCGTCACCAGCGTTAATCCTTTGTCATTGAGCAGATCCAGGATGCTGCCTTCCAGGGTCCCCTTCTCCTCAGTACTGTAGATGTAGGGGCCGAAGCGAAGCTTTACCTCCCGTACCAGAGGCTTTAAAAGTTTTCTGGCCTCCTGCTCTGTTTCCGCCTTGGCTGTGATCCGCAGATGCACCTCCCCCACCTTGGCGTAGGTGGCGATGGTGGGATTAGACTGGGCGGCGATCAAGTCCGCCGCCATCTCCGCCACGCTGCTCTCTCCGATGCCGCAGAGCTTCACCATCTTGGAGACAATCACCTCCTGGCTCAGTTCTCCCAGGTAAGGGTAAACCTGCTCCTCAAAGAGCGGCCGCATCTCCTCCGGGGGACCGGGCAGAAGAATCACATGCTTGCCCCCGTCGTCTAAAATGAGCCCCGGGGCGGTGCCGTTCTCATTGTCCAGCACCCGCGCCCCCTCCGGAATCTGTGCCTGTTTCCAGTTATTTTCCGGTATCTCCTTCAGTCCGGCGCTGGCGGCATAGGCCTCCATGTAGGCCTGGATGCGCTCTCTGGTATGTTTATCCTCCAGGAGCCGACGGCCCATCACCTGGGCCACCACCTCCTTGGTGATGTCATCCTCCGTGGGCCCCAGGCCTCCGGTGATGAGCAAAATATCTGACCTGCCCAGGGCTGTCCGGATGGTCTCCGCCATCCGCTCCCAGTTGTCCCCTACCACCGTCTGGTAGTAGAGGGAAAGGCCTCTTCTGGCACACATCTCCGACAGATACGCCGCATTGGTATTTACAATATTCCCCAGCAAAAGCTCGGTTCCCACAGAAATCAATTCTACGATCATACTACGCGCCTCCTATCTTTGCGCTTAATCCTGCATAGACAGCACTTGGCGGTTCTTGTAGAGATAGTCCGCCAGGGAGATCACGGTCAGCGCCAGAGACAGGTAGATAAGAATCTGCTCTGCCACAGCGAAGCTGCTCCCCAGATCCGCGATCAGCAGAATAATCATGATCATCTGGCAGACAGTCTTTATCTTGCCCCAGTAGCTGGCGGCAATGACAATGCCGTTGTCCGAGGCAATCAGGCGAAATCCGCTGATGATAAACTCCCGGCCGATGATAATAATCACAATCCAGGCGGACAGCCGGCCCATCTCCACCAGGCAAATCATGGCGGAGCACACCAGCAGCTTGTCCGCCAGGGGATCCATAAATTTTCCAAAATTCGTTACCAGATTATCTCTTCTGGCCAGATATCCGTCCAGGGTATCCGTCAGGCTTGCCACCACAAATATCGCCAGGGCAATCCATTTTCCCGCCTCCCCTGCCACGGAGCTCAGCATAAAAAACACAAAAAACGGGATGAGAATTACCCGCAGCATGGTCAGTTTATTCGGTGTATTCATCCATCAACTCTCCCATCAAATCGTATTCCAGCGCCCCGGTCACCCGGACCCAGGCGAAATCTCCGCTCATCAGCTCCCGGTCCGTGTTGATGAAGATATAGCCGTCGATCTTCGGGGCGTCCCCGTAGGTACGACCCACATAGGCGTTCTCGTCAGCAACCTTCCCCTCGATCATCACCAGCAGCTCCTGACCGATGCGCTTCTCCCCGTTCTCCAGGGAGATTTCCTGCTGCAGTTCCATCAGCTCATCTCTTCGGTCCAGCTTCACTTCCTCATCAATCTGATCCGGCATCCCATAAGCGGGGGTGTCCTCCTCCGGGGAGTAGGTAAATACCCCCAGCCGGTCGAACTCCATATCATTCACAAACTGCATCAGCTCCTGATGATCCTCCTGGGTCTCCCCGGGAAAACCGGTGATCAGCGTGGTGCGCAGCACAATGTCCGGGATCTCCCGGCGCAGCTTTTCCACAATTTCCTCCAGCTCCCGCCGGGTAGTTCTCCTGCCCATGCGCTTTAAAATCCGGTCGCTGGCATGCTGGATAGGCATGTCCAGATAGCGGCAGATTTTCTTTTCCCGCTTTATCACCTGGATGAGCTCATCGTAGATCTCCTCCGGGTAACAGTATAAAATCCTGATCCAGACAAAGCCCGGAATACGGCACAGCCGCTCCAGAAGCTCGTGAAGCTTCTTCTCCCCGTAGAGATCTACCCCGTAGATGGTCGTCTCCTGGGCCACCAGAATCAGCTCCTTAACCCCCTGCTCGGCCAGGTACTCCGCCTGACGCACCAGCTCCTCCATGGGAACGCTGCGGTACGGTCCTCGTATTTTGGGGATAATACAGTAAGTACAATGCTTGTCGCAGCCCTCCGCAATCTTTAAGTGGGCGTGATGTCCTCCCTCGGTCAGGACCCGTTTTGTGGTAAATCGGGGCAGATAGGTCAGCTCCTTTAAGTCCAGGCAGGAACCGGAGGTTTTCACCTGTTCCAGTCCCTTCAGTATCTCGTCGGTGCTGGCGGTTCCCAGCACCAAATCCACCTCCGGGATCTCCTCCAGGATCTCCTGCTGATACCTCTGGGCCAGGCATCCGGTCACCGCCAGAATCCGGCATGGACCTTCCTTCTTCCACTCCGCCATCTCCAGGATGGTATTCACACTCTCCTCCTTGGCGTCATGGATGAAGCAGCAGGTATTGATCACAATGATGTCGGCCTCCTCCTCCCGGTCGGTGATGCCGTAGCCCGCCGCCGTCAGAAGTCCCAGCATTTCCTCTGAGTCTACCAGGTTCTTATCGCAGCCCAGGGAGACAAAGAGAATTTTTTCTGTCGCCGTATCCGCCATCTTTTACTCCTCGTCCTCGCTTTCTTCCTCCGGAAGAATGGTCACCTTTCCCTTGTACAGCTCCTCCACGGCGATGGACAGGGGTTTCTTTCCTCTTCCGGGAACCTTGGGGTCTGCTCCTCCGATGATCTGGCGGGCCCGTTTACTGGTGGCCAGAACTACGGAGTACCGGCTGTTTACCACCGGCGCCTCGTCCTCCTCCTGGTTAGCGTTGATTGCCTTTGTCAGTTCACTGTAAGACGGATGTATCATGTTTTATTCTCCTTTCATTTTCTGTAGTTCTTCCGTTATCTTCCCTGCGAATTCCAGGTTCTCACTCATTCGGCGATGGGCGCTCTGAATCAGCTGATCCAGCTGCCCCACGCAGCACTCCAGGTCGTCGTTGATCAGCAGGTAATCGTAATCGTCCATACCCTGGGCCTCCTCTGCGGCCCGGCTGATCCGGCTCTGAATCACCTCCGGGGTCTCCGTTCCTCTTCCGGTGAGTCTGCGAAGAAGTTCCTGGGCGCTGGGCGGACTCACAAAGATCAGCAGCGCCTCGGGATATTTTTTCTTAATATTCCTGGCCCCCTGGATCTCAATCTCCAACAGCACGTCCCGGCCTGCGGCCATCTGCTCCTCCACCCAGGATCTGGGCGTTCCATAGTAATTGCCCACATAACAGGCATACTCCAGAAGCTGATCTCGGGCGATCATCTCCTCAAATTCCTCTCTGGTCTTAAAGAAATACTCCCTCCCGTCAAGCTCTCCCTCCCTGGGAGACCGGGTGGTGGCGGAGATGGACAGCACATAGTTGCCGTGCCGCTCCAGAAGACGCTTCATCAGCGTCCCCTTGCCCGCGCCGGAAAAACCGGAAATTACCGTCAGCGTTCCTTTACTCATCTAATTCACCCTTTTCGTCCATGGTATTATTGTTAGCGTTGTACCGGCGGCACAGAGTCTCCGGCTGCAGGGATGAGAGCACCACGTACCCTCCCTCGCAGACGATCACCGCCTTTGTGCGCCTTCCCTGGGTGGCGTCAATAATCCGGTTCTCCTCCCGGGCGTGCTGTACCAGCCGCTTGATGGGAGCCGCATCAGGAGCTACCACAGAGACAAACTTGTCAGAATTCACTAGGTTCCAAAACCCCACGTTCACCATTCTGGCCAAGGGTCATCCCTCCTTTTGCTGTTACTCAATATTCTGGATCTGTTCCCGGACCTTCTCAATCTCTGTCTTCAGCTCGATGGCCAGGTTGGAGGTCTCCAGATCGTTGGCCTTAGAGAGGATAGTGTTGGCCTCCCGGTTCATCTCCTGGGCGATAAAGTCCAGCTTTCTGCCCACGCCCTGACCGTTGTCCAGAGCTTCCCGGGCGTGAAGGATATGGCTCTTTAGGCGAACCGTCTCCTCGTCGGTGCAGATCTTATCCGCAAAGAGAATTACCTCCGCGGCAATCCTGCTCTCCTCCAGCTGAGCGTCCGCCAGCAGCTCCCGGGTCTTCTCCTCCAGCTTCTGCCGGTACTCCCGGAGGATCTCCGGTCCCCGTATCTCCACCTGCTCCACCAGCTGCTCCATGCCCAAAAGCTTGGCCTTCAGATCGGCCTTCAGGGCCTCGCCCTCCTGGGAACGGGCCTTCACAAACTGCTCCGCCGCCAGGCGCAGGGGCTTCTCCAGGGCCTCCCAGAGCTCCTCCTCATCGGGAGCTTCCTCCTCCATGGTAAATACCTCCGGATAACGGGAGAGTCCGCTGACCTTCACATCGTTTTCCAGGCCGAACTCCTCTGCCATCTGACGCAGATATTCCAGATACTGGCGGGCAATCTCCGGATGGTACTGCAGCAGAACCCGGTCCTTGGTGTAATCCTCGTAGGAGATATAGACATCCACCTTGCCCCGCTGCATATATTCCTTCAGGACATTTCTGACGGCGGACTCAAAGAAGCTGAACTTCTTGGGCATCTTGATATTAAAATCCAGATACCGGTGATTTACAGCCTTGATCTCCACCGTCACCTTTCTCGCTTCATCCTGATTTTCGGCTCTGCCGAAACCAGTCATACTTTTAATCATATTCACTCGCCTTTACTCTGTAACTTAAATTTATGCCTGTGCATACAGATTCATTATAAGTCATTACAAAACCCTAGTCAAATGCTTTTTTTTCTGCTATATTTATGAGGAAATGTCTGTTTATCAAAGGAGGATTTTCATGGCTTTTGACGGAATTACTGTTGCCGCCCTGACGCGGGAACTGAACGATACATTGTCCGGCGGAAGAATCAGCAAAATCGCGCAGCCGGAGGCGGACGAGCTTCTGATCACCATCAAGAATCAGAAGAACACCTGCCGCCTCTTTCTGTCCGCGGACGCCTCTCTTCCCCTGGCTTACCTGACGGAAAACAACAAACCAAGCCCTATGGTGGCGCCCAATTTCTGTATGCTGCTGCGCAAGCACATCGGCAGCGCCCGGATTCTCTCAGTGACTCAGCCGGGCCTGGAGCGGGTTATCACCATCTCCCTGGAGCATTTAAACGAGCTGGGCGACCTGTGCCGGAAGAAGCTTCAGGTGGAAATCATGGGCAAGCACAGCAATATTATTTTCTGTGACGATCAGGACCGGATCATCGACAGCATCAAGCATGTGCCCCTGTCCATGAGCTCCGTCCGGGAGGTGCTGCCCGGACGCCCCTGGTTCATCCCCTCCACTCAGGAGAAGCTGGATCCCCTGTCCGTGTCCCGGGAGGATTTCTGCGCAAAGCTCAGCGCCCAGGCCCTTCCCCTGGGAAAGGCCGTCTACACCTCCCTGACGGGTTTTAGCCCGCTGATGGGAAGGGAACTCTGTCTGCGGGCTGACCTGAAGGAGGACGCCTGCGCCCGGGAGCTCTCCCCCCAGGAGCTCTCCCGACTCTATGAGGCGCTTTTGGCTCTGACAGAACAGATCCGGGCCGGGGCCTTTTCCCCGGAAATTTTAAGCCGCGGCCGGGAACCCGTGGAATTTTCCGCCCTTCCCCTCTCCCAGTCCCCGGAGCTGTCCCGGGAATCCTTCCCCTCCATCTCTCAGGTGCTGGAGAATTACTACGCGGCCAAGAACGCCCTCACCCGGATTCACCAGAAGTCTTCGGACCTGCGCCGGATTGTCCAGACCGCCCTGGAGCGGAACCAGAAGAAGTATCAGCTGCAGCTAAAGCAGGCCAAGGACACGGAAAAGCGGGAGAAATACAGAATTTACGGGGAGCTGCTGAACACCTACGGCTACAGCGCTCCGGAGGGAAGCAAATCCCTGACCGCCCTTAATTATTACACCAACCAGGAGGTTACCATTCCCCTGGCGCCGGAGCTCTCCCCCCAGGAGAACGCAAAAAAATATTTTGACCGCTACCAGAAGCTGAAGCGGACCGCGGAGGCTCTGGAGACTCTGCTGGCGGAGACCAAGGCGGAGATCGAGCATCTGGAAACCATCCAGACCGCCCTGGATATCGCCAGAAGCGAGGGGGATCTGGCCCAGATCAAGGAGGAGCTCACCGCCTACGGCTATGTGCGCAGAAAAGGACCCCAGAACAAAAAGGGCAAGCCCCTCTCCCAGCCCCTGCACTATCTTTCCCGGGACGGCTATCACATTTATGTGGGGAAAAATAATTACCAGAATGAAGAGCTCACCTTCCGCACGGCCACGGGAAATGACTGGTGGTTCCACGCCAAGGGACGCCCCGGCAGCCATGTGATCGTAAAATCGGAAAACCAGGAGCTCCCGGACGCCACCTTTGAGGACGCCGCCCGGCTGGCCGCTTACTACTCCAGCGGCAGGACAGCCCCCAAGGTGGAGGTGGATTATATCCAGAAGAAACACGTGAAAAAAGTGAACGGCGGGAAGCCGGGATTTGTCATCTACCACACCAACTATTCCATGGTCATTGAGCCGGATATCTCCGACCTCACAGAGTTAACTTGAGCTTATGGGAAATTTTAAAAAATTTTCATAATTTCTTCTTTTTTCTGTGCTATGATAGTTCTGTAATTCGTGGAAAGGAGACACATCATGTCGAAAAAACCCAAGCAGCAAGACGCTGTAGAACGGGATCCCCATATTATCCGGCTCAGCCCCGCTCCCCGGATGGGACTGACTGCGGCTCAGGCTGCGGAACGCCAGGCGAAGGGATGGGCCAACCTGCCCGTGGAATCCCCTTCCAAAAGCACAAAGGAAATTATCACCAGCAACCTGTTTACATACTTTAACCTGATCTTTCTCGTGATCGCAATCCTGCTGATCTTTGTGGGCTCCTTCCGGGATCTGACTTTTCTCCCGGTAATCATCGCCAACACGCTGATCGGTATCGTACAGGAGATCCGCTCCAAGAAAACCCTGGACAAATTAAGCGTGCTGAACGCCCCTAAGGCCCGGGTGGTCCGGGAGGGCAAGGTTTCCACGGTCAACGCCGACCAGCTGGTGGTGGATGATATTGTTATTTTCTCCGCAGGAAATCAGATCTGCGCCGACGCCTTCGTGGTTCAGGGGGAGGTGCAGGTGAACGAATCCCTGATCACCGGAGAGTCCGACGAGATTACCAAGCGCATCGGCGATCCCCTGCTCTCCGGCAGCTTCATTGTCTCAGGAAAATGCGCGGCCCGGCTGGATAAGGTGGGGGCTGATTCTTACATTTCCAAGCTGACCCTGGAGGCTAAAGCCTCCAAGGAGGGCGAACAGTCGGAGATGATCCGCTCCCTGGACCGTCTGGTGCAAACGGTGGGCCTGCTGATTATTCCCATCGGACTGGTGCTCTTCGGTCAGCAGTTTTTCCTGGGCTCCGACTCCCTGCGGGAGGCCGTCACCTCCATGGTGGCCGCAGTCATCGGCATGATCCCCGAGGGGCTCTACCTGCTGGCCAGCGTGGCCCTGGCGGTGAGCGTCATTCGCCTGGCCCAGAAGAAGGTTCTGGTTCACGATATGAAATGTATCGAGACCCTGGCCCGGGTAAATGTGCTCTGTGTGGACAAGACCGGAACCATCACGGAAAATACTATGGAGGTCAACCGCTCCGTGGCCCTGGACGGCTACGACGCCGCTTCCATGGCTCCCCTGGATCTGCTGCTGGGCGATTTCGCCCACGCCATGAGCCGGGATAACATCACCATGGAAGCTATGCAAAACCATTTCCAGGAGAATACAGGGGCCCTGGCGGAAGCCACCACCTCATTTTCCTCGGCATTCAAATATTCCAGCGCCACCTTCGGCGGCACCGCCTACGTGCTGGGCGCGCCGGAATTTGTGCTCCGGGAAGATTACGCGAAATACCAGGAAATCATCGAATCCTTCGGCGGCGAGGGCTACCGGGTGCTGGTATTCGGCATTTACGCGGGCGTCCCCGACGGCAAGGCCTTAACCGGACCCCTGACCGCTCTGGGACTGGTGCTTTTGTCTAACCCCATCCGAAAGGAAGCCCGGGAGACCTTCTCCTACTTTACGGAGCAGGGGGTTGCCATCAAGGTTATCTCCGGCGACAACCCGGTGACCGTCTCCAAGGTGGCCCTGGAAGCGGGAATCCCCGGAGGCGAGAATTATGTGGACGCCTCCACTCTGACCACCCCGGAGCTCGTCGAAGAGGCTGTCACCAAATATACCGTCTTCGGCCGGGTTACCCCCGCCCAGAAGCGTCAGTTTGTCCAGGCCCTGAAGGCCGCCGGCAAAACCGTAGCCATGACCGGAGACGGTGTCAATGATGTGCTGGCACTAAAGGACGCGGACTGTTCTGTGGCCATGGCCTCCGGCAGCGACGCTGCCTGCCAGGCCTCCCAGCTGGTGCTGCTGGAGTCCAACTTTGCCTGTATGCCCTCCGTGGTACTGGAAGGACGCCGGGTAGTCAACAATATTCAGCGGTCTGCCAGCCTGTTCCTGGTGAAGAACATCTTCTCCTTCCTGATGGCTATCTTCTCCATGGGACTGCTGATTACTTATCCCCTGCAGCCCTCCCAGATCTCTCTGATCAGCATGTTCACCATCGGTGTTCCCGCCTTTTTCCTGGCGCTGGAGCCCAACAAGAACATCATTCAGGGACATTTTCTGACCAACGTGCTGCTGACGGCGCTGCCAGCGGCCCTGACGGACTTCTTCGTGGTGGGCGCCCTGGTGATCTTTGGCCAAGTGTTTCATGTTTCTTCCACAGATATCTCCACCGCCGCCACTCTTTTGATGGCCACTGTGGGACTGATGATTCTCTTCAAGATCAGTCAACCCATGAACAAGCTACGCTGGACTATCTGGTTTGGCATGTTGGCGGGACTTCTGGTCTGCATCTTCTTCATCCGGGATCTGTTTGCCATCAACGGCATCTCACTCCAGTGCGGTATGCTGCTGACCCTCTTTGCCATCGCCACGGAGCCGATCCTCCGCTACACCGGAGCTCTGGTCCGTTTCTTCCAGCAGCGGGCCTCCAAGCGCAGAGCCGCCCGGGAAGAATAAGCCTGATGGCAACCAGGATTTGTGTGATTTTTACAGGAAAGCAGCAAGAAGCTCACGCTCTTCAAATGGAACGTGAGCTTCTTGCATCATAGTACATCTTATAGCCCCAGCAGCTCCTGGGCCTTCTGCATCCGCTCCAGCCACTCTCCTCCCAGGCCGATCTCGCTGACCTGCAGCCCAGTGTTTCCAAGCTTTCGGTATCTCATACCGCTTCCTCCCTTCTGCTTCTGCCTATGTGCTCTGCGCTTCTTTGCCAAATCTCCCAAGAAAATGATTGTTTTCTCTGAGAACTTTTTCTATAATAGAGACGTCGGGGCTTCCCGCATCTATTTTCAACATCAAAGGAGATCTGTATTATGAAATTTGTATATCCCGCTATCATCCGAAAAAATGACGCTGGAAAATTCCAGGCCTTTTTCCCCGACTTGGAGGGCTGCTCCTCCCAGGGAGATACTTTAAACGACGCTCTGGATCTTGCCAGCGAGGCCCTCTACGACTGGCTCTACGCGGAGCTCACCGAGGAGAACGGGCAGCTGCCCCATATTTCCGAAGAGTCGGATATGGAGCTCCTGGAGGGGGATATTGTGCGAAATATCGCCGTCAATGTGCGCTTTACCGACGGTTGGGACGAATAGCGGCGGCCTTCTCCATACCCAGGAACTGGCCCACCGTCTGATTGAAGGCCTGAGGATTTTTCCCGGCGATAAAGTGATCGCCGGGAAGGAACACCAGCCTGCAATCAGGGATATTCCCGGCGATCAGCCGGGTGTGCTTCTCTTTAATCATATCCTTAGTCCCCGCGATAACCAGGGTCTTACTTTTTATCTTGGCCAGCTCCTCCTTTTTCAAATTGGGATCCTTCACCATCAGCCTCAGCATCTCCGCGTTAGCCCGGGCCTTTTGGCTGACCTTGGCGCAGAGGGAGGCCATACCATAGCCTATGATGATAGGAATCTGCACAGAGGGCTTTACCCCTCCCCCGTCCAGGTTGGCGCCGTTTAAGATCAGCCGATTCACCCGTGAAGGGTACTTCAGGGCAAAAACCATGGCGATATTTCCCCCGTCGGAGAACCCCAGCAGGTGAGCCCTGGCAATTTTCTTCTCATCCATGAACCCTTTCAGGTCATCGGCAAACTGCCGGATGGTAAAGGGCTCTGCTCCCCTGGGGGACTTGCCGTGTCCCCGGGTATCCACCGCGATCACCCGGTATTTTTTGCTGAAATACGGGATCTGATTTCGGAAGTACTCCCCGCTCTCCCCGTTGCCGTGGAGCAGCAGCAGAACCTCCCCCTGGCCGTATTCCTCATAATGCAGCTGTATATCCATCCTCTACCTCACAATTCTCTGACGCTTCCAGTTTCCCGTCCGATACCAGAGATAAGAAATCATGTAATTGACAAACCAGCCCAGGGGCACCGCATACCAGATCACCTGGATACCGAACACCGGGGAGGCCAACCGGGCCACCGACACACGGATTGCCAGATTGATCAGGTTGGCGGCCATATAGACCTTCGTATCCCCGGCTCCCCGAAGAATTCCGTCGGTGATGGCCTTAAAGCCCAGGAAGGCGAAAAACCAGCCGCAGAACCGGAAGTAGGCGGTTCCCGTCTGAAAGGCCACCGGCGATTCTCCCTGATCCGCAAACAGGGACAGAATAGGGCTGTAGCAGAGCTGAGAAATCACGATCAGCAGCAGGCCGAAGGCGATGACGATCAGGTAAGCTGCCCGATATCCCTCCCGCACCCGCTCCTCCTTTTTGGCTCCCAGGTTCTGAGCGGTGAAGGTGGACATGGCATTTCCCGTGGCGATCATGGGAACGATGCACAGGGATTCCAGCCGTGTCCCCGCCGAGTAGCCTGCCAGGGCGGAGGAACCGAACTGATTTACCGCAGACTGGGTCAGCAGCATGCCGATGCTGACGATAGACTGCTGAATGATGGAGGGAATGGCGATCTTTGTTCCCTTCACAAACATGGCGGGGTCAAACAGCCGGGCCTTTCCCTCCGCCGCATAGGGCTTCAGAACTCTCATGAGAACCACAAAGGATACCACCGAGGATATCCCCTGGGCAATGACTGTGGCGATGGCCACTCCCGCCACCCCCATCTGGAAGGTGGTCACCATAACCAGATCCAGCACAATGTTCAGCAGCGAAGAAAAAATCAGCAGCGCCAGGGGAATCTTGGATTTTCCCAGGGCGTTGAAATCCGCCGACAAAATATTGTACATGAACATAAAGGGCAGCCCCAGAAAATAAATCTGCAGGTACAGCACCGCGTCCGCAAAAACATTGGCAGGCGTATCCAGGGCCCGAAGGATGGAGGGATTGACCAAGAGTCCAAGGCCTGCCAGAAGCAGGCTCACCACCCCGAAGGTGATCAGGAAGGTGTTCACCGACGTCTTCATCTCCCGGAATTTCCCCGCCCCCAGATACTGGCTGGTGAGCACTGAGGCTCCGATACCGCCGCCGATGGCGATCATGATAAATACCGTGGTGAAGGAGTAGGAGGCCCCAACCGCCGCCAGGGCGTCCTCCCCCACAAATTTTCCCACGATCACCGAGTCCGCCATATTGTAAAACTGCTGGAACATATTTCCGATGATCATAGGCACGGCAAACCGCAAAAGGGCGCTGCCCGGTCTGTCCTGAATCAGGTCTAACTTCTTTTTCATTTTCTAACTCCTGTCTGTCTCTTCTTGGGGGTCAATATTCATAGAGCAGAGTCTTCTCCCGGGTTTTCATGTCCATCCGGTAGTTTCTGTTGGCTTCCCGCCGGTAGTTATACCGCCAGCCCATATCTCCGCTGCTGTCGTGGCTTCCGCTCTCCACAGTATAGAGGATCTGGTCGCCGCAGAGGCTCAGCTCCTCCACCATACAGTAGGTTTCCGCGTACTGGTTCAGCTGGTCTCCGTAAAGCTCCTGGGCCAGCTCATCCCCGGACAGCAGGGTCAAAATCTCCCCGGAAGCATCCGGGTAAATACTGATTCCCCCCTGGTCGTCATAGAAATACTCTCCCACCTTCCAGGGCTTCAGCTCCACCGCTTCCTCTGATCCCTCCGGCGCCAGCTTTCTGGCCTCCCCGGACTCATTGAGGGTATAGTAGAGGGCCCACTCTCCATTCTCCTCAAACACGCAGAACTGTTCCCCACAGGTACCGTAGTCGCCGCTGCCTCCGGCCACCTGCTGCTTATCGCCGCCGTCCAGGCCTAACCGGTAAATCTTTCCTCCCTGGAACATCATGGCCGTTCCCGCATAGCCGCCGGTGAGCACAAAGATCTGATCATCCAGCACCTGTATGCTCACAATGCTGGTGACCTCCACCACATTATCCTGGGGGAATACAGACACCTGACGCGGTTCCAGGCTGTCCAGCTCCAGCGCCCAGAGCACCGTATCCTTCTTTCCATTCTCCTGGGTGGTATAGTAAAGGGTATCCTCCCAGCAGCCCTGGTACCAGATACCTCCCCCGGCCTCTTTCAGAGTTTTTGTCGTATCCGAGTCCGCCTCCCAGAAGAAAAAGCCTCCCTCCGGCGTCATAAAGAAAACTAACCCCCGCTCCCGGTCAGCGGCCACGGGATAGCTGTCTTCCAGCTGCCTCTGGACATTTCCCTGAAAATCTGTGATGTAGGAGGAACTGCTCCAGGGATTCCCTTGATCCATGAGGATCATCCGATCCTTTACAATATAGATATCCCCGCCGCCGTTGTCAGAGAACAAAACCTCCCGCTCTCCCTGGGCATTGAGGCGCACTATATCCTTGGGCTGCCCCTCCACCTCCAAATAAGAGCCAAAGAGAGCCGAGTCCTCAAAATCCTCCGCGCTGTACTCCCGGTAATACCAGTCTCCCTCATAGCAGACAAAGGCGCTGCCGTCTGTGGCCGCCTCCTCCGCCAGGGATTCGTCACTCTTTTTTGTCTCCTGATCCTGGGATTTCTCCTGATCCTCACCGCTGTCATCCTCAGGCTTTGGATCTTTCTGATCCCGGTTACCGGAGGTCCCTTCCGGATCCTCCAGGATTTCCAGATTCTCCCGAATGCTCTCCAAGCCTTTATCGTCCGTCACCTTCTCGGAGCCCTCCCTCAGGATATCTTCGGCATCCTGGGTACGGCCCTGATACAGATAGACAGCGGCCAGCTTCAGGTACGGAGCCGCCTTCTTCTCCTGGATAGAAATCGCCTTTTCAAAGCAAATCTCCGCATTCTCATAATCCAGCTCAGCCAGGTATTTATCTCCCAGGGAAAGCTGCTTCTCATACCTCTTCTTCTGAATTCCCAGCACCGCCAGCAGTATGGCCGCCGCTGCCAGCAGAATCACCAGCACCGCCAGGATTCCTGTGACTGTCCGTCTCCTGCTTTTCATTTTCTCCCTCCTCATTTCTTATGAAACAAAGAAAAAGCACGGCCCCCGCCATGCTTCTTCCGCCTCGCCGGCTGTCTCTTATTCGTAATCCAGACAAGCCCGCTCTGTGGTGTAAGGACGCACATAGGTGTCGGCCACCTTCACATGCTCCGGATGGCTGCCGTAGACAGCGATATCCTCCGCCTTCTCCAGAGTTGTGACCAGCGCCATATCGTGGGTGCTGGAGGGGATGGGATTTTCCACAAAATCCACGGTCAGAAGGCCGGGCACCTTGCCCACCAGGCCTTTCAGATTCTCAGCCATAGCCTTCTTTAACTCCGCCTTTCTCTCCTCCTCTATCTCGGGTTTGAATTTCCACATAACAACGTGATGTACCATAATACGCCTCCTAAGCCTTAAAGATAACTCTATTTTAATATAGATGAATCGGCCCTGTCAACCGACGGTCAGGAATCCAATTCAATTTTTTGTAGGGTGTAGCTCCTTCCCTCCAGCTCCAGAAGCGCCATGGACAGGCTTCCCCCGAATCTGGCCCTGCCGCAGCTTCCGGGATTTAACCAGATTCTTCCATCCTCCTCCTGGCAGAAATATTTGTGGGAGTGGCCAAAGATCACAAAGTCTGTCCCCTCCAGCCGCCGCGGAATATCCCTCCTGTCATGAACCATGAAAAACCGGAACTCCCCGATGGTAAACTGCCGTTTGACCGGAAGCTGGGAGCCCCAGTAAATATCGTTATTTCCCCGGACAGCGCACAGCACTCCCAGCTGATCCAGCTGCCGCCAGGTTTCGTAATTGTCAAAATCCCCGGCGTGCAGAATGTAATCGCAGTCCGCCGCCAGCCGGCGCACCGGCTTCCGCAGAATTCCGTGGGTGTCGGAGATCACCGCCACCCTCCATTTCTTCTTTTCCCCCATTTTTCCCTCCATCAGGGCTCCACGGCCACCTTGCTCGCGTGATCCCTCTTTTCTTCAATCAGCTTATAAGCCGGTCAGCTTTTTATGGCCCAGCGCATCTTCGTGGAGCGGGCCCGGCTGTTTCTGGCGCACTCCTCCGGGGTGGGCCGGATAACCTCCCGGGAAATCTCCCGGTATACGCCTTCCCGGTACATGCGCTGAAAGGCCTTCTTCACCAGCCGATCCTCCCCGGAATGGAAGGTGAGGATCGCCACCCGGCCTCCGCTTTTTAAGACTCCGGGAAGCTTTTCCAGGAACTCCTCCAGCACCTCAAATTCTCTGTTCACATCGATCCGCAGGGCCTGGAAGGTTCTGGCGCAGGACTTTTTCACCGCCTCCTGCCGTTCCCCGGCGGGGAGCTTCCGGAGAGCCCGGTCGATAACCGCCCGCAGCTGCAGGGTAGTCTGAATCCCCTGACCTTTTCTGTTTTCCGCCGACACAGCCCGGGAAATTTCCCGGGCGTAGGGCTCGTCCGCATTTTCCACCAGCATCCCCTCGATCTCCGGCTGACTCATCTCCCGGAGTCTCTGCCAGGCGGGAACGCCTTTTTCCGGGTTCATGCGCAGATCCAGGGGCCCGTCGAATTTATAGGTAAATCCCCGCTCCGGATTGTCAATCTGCATGGACGACACCCCCAGATCCGCCATGGCGAAGTCAAAGGGACCGGATTCCGGCAGCAGCTGATCCACCTGGGCAAAATTCAGCTGCCGGATCATCAGCAGCTGGGGGCCATAGCCCTTTTTCTCCAGACGCTCCCGGGTCTTTTTCATCTCGATGGGATCCACGTCCAGGCTGTAGAGATGGCCGCTTCCCTGGAGGCACTCCAGCATGGCTGCGGAATGGCCCCCGTAGCCTAAGGTGGCGTCAAGGCCCACCTGTCCCGGCTGAATCTGCAGGAAATCCAGGATTTCCCTGACGCAGATGGACAAGTGCATCCCCGCCGGGGTTCCCCCCTTTTTGATCACCCGCTCCACCGTATCGCCGTATTTCTCCGGCTGCAGCTCCTTATACTTTTCCTGATAGCTTCTGGGATGGGTTCCCTTGTAGCGCACCCGGCGCTTGTGTTCCTTGATCTCTGTATCCACGATTTTTCCTCCGTCCCCTGTTCTGTTATTTTTCCGCAGCCCCAGCCGCCGGGAAGGTAAAGGAAAATACACTTCCCTCGCCCAGGACGCTCTCCGCCCGGATTTCTCCCTGGTGAGCCCGCACGATCCAGGCTACCATAGAAAGCCCCAAGCCCGAGCTCCCGCTGACCGTCCTGGCCGCATCCGCCTGATAGAACCGCTCCCAGATATGGGGCAGGTCCTCCTGGGAGATGCCGATTCCGTCATCTTTGACCCCGCCGCTGACCGTATCTTGCTGCCGGCGGAGCCAGAGGTAAATATGGCCCTGCTCTTTCCCGTAGCGAACCGCATTCTCTAAAAGATTCATCCACATGCGGATCAGCAGCGTCTCATCGCCGCAGAGGGTTACCCCCGGCTGGATATCCGTCTCCACCTGTATTCCCCTGGACTCCGCCATCTCCCGGGCCTCCAGGGCCGCCATCTCCGTGAGCTCGCTGAAATCCAGGCCCTCCAGCATCAGCTGCTGTCTGCCCTGATCCGCCCGGGAGATCATCAGAAGCTGGGAAATCATCTGAGAGAGATAACGCACCTTCTGTTCCAGGAAGAGCACTCCCCGGCGGATTTCCTCATCCAAATCCTCCCGGGCCAGCAGCTCCTCGCACTGGAGCATCATGGAGGACACGGGGGTCCGCAGCTCATGGGACACATCCGAGGTAAACTGCTGCTCCCGTTTAAGGCTGGTCTCCACCTGCGCCAAAAGCTCGTCAAAGGTGCGGGCCAGCCGGTAGATCTCGTCTCTGCCCTCCCCCAGATCAATCCGCCGGGAAAGGTCCTTCTCCCGCCGGATCTGCTGCACAGTTTCTGTCATGAGGCTCACCGGCTTCAAGGTTCTGCGGGTCATAAAATATCCCAGAACCGCCGTCAGCACAGCCATCATGGGCAGGAGGATTAACGCCAGGTTTCGGACCACCAACATGCTGGCCTCCGCCTCTGTGGCCGAGGAGACCCCCCGGATATAGACGTTGCCATAATCCTCCACATAGGCGTAGGCGTCCAGCACGTAGTAATCCTGGCCCTCCTGAGGCTCCCGCCGCAGGCTGCCGTCCGCAAAGGCCATGGTGTTGGAAAAGCTCTGGGGCGTCCTCCCGTAGAGGAAGGTACCGCCGCTGTCATAGACCGACAGGTAAACCCCCTTCTCCAGGTCGTTTAAGTCCGAATCAAATTCCAGCTGCCCGTGGTCGTACTCCACATCCTCGGCAGCCTCAAAAACCCTCTCCCGCAGGCGCATCTGGACGGAGGCCAGAATCTGATGGCTGCTGAGGGAGAAGAGAATTCCCAGGGAAATACAGATCACCGCCATCATCAGAGCCGTATAGAGAAGGGTCAGTTTCATTTTCAGGGACAATTTTTTCATGGATCCTCCTTCAGCACGTATCCGGCTCCCCGCACCGTGTGAATCAGTTTCCGCTCAAAGCCGTCGTCAATCTTCTTGCGCAGGTACCGGATATAGACGTCGATGACATTGGAGCCCCCGCTGAAATCGTAATTCCAGATATGCTGCTCCAATCGGTCCCGGGAGAGGACAATCCCCACATTGGTCATCATATACCGCAGAAGGGCAAACTCCTTGGCCGAAAGATTGATCTCCCGGCCTCCCCGAAAGGTTTTCCGGGTATCCGTGTGCAGCTCCAGATCTGCCACCCGATATACCGCTGTGTTGGCCGCCGCTGGTTTTCTAAGCATCACCCGGATCCGGGCCATCAGCTCCTCAAAGGCGAAGGGCTTCACCAGATAATCGTCCGCTCCGGCGTCCAATCCCAGTACCCGGTCCTGGATGCTGTCCCTGGCCGTCAGAAGCAGCACCGGCACCCGGTTGTTCCTGGCCCGCAGGGTTTTTAATACCTGCAGTCCATCCACTTTTGGCATCATAATATCCAGGATCAGGGCGTCGTACTGAGCCCCCTCCAGATAGTCCAGGGCTTCCTGGCCGTCGTAGACGGCATCCACGCTGTAGCTCTCCGCCCGCAGCCGCCTGGAGAGCAGCTCATTTAAATCCCTCTGATCCTCAGCCAATAATATCCGCACCGTCAGCAACCTCCCGTCTCTCCCTTCGGTAATTCCAAAGGATTTTCCCCGGATGCAGGGAACTGGCGCTTAGCGCCAGTTCTCCTCGCTCCACTCCACCACCTCTCCGGTGGAGGCGTCTATTTCAAATTCATATTCCTTGTTGTTATAGTAGGCCTCCCCCTCGTAGTAGGTTTTTCCATCGTCGTGATCCAGCTCCATGCGGATGTCGGAAGCCGCTATTCCCTGAATACGGTCCATCACAATCTGCACCGCCTGGTCCTGAGAGATGGTTCCCTCCGGCTGAGCGCTCTGGCCCTGCTGGCCCGTGTAAAAATCATTTTCCACGTCGTAATCCTTGCTGAGGATGGTGCCGGTGGCCATCTCAATGTCATAGTCGTACTCCTGAGCTCCTGAGTAGAACTCCACTTCGTAAATCATCACGCCGTCATCCCTGTCCTGCTTCACCCGGATGGCAGACACATTCTCCTCAGTCACTCCCGCGTCCGTCAGGGCGATGGACTTGGCCTCCTCCTCGGTGATACCGCTTCCCCCCTCCGGGGTGGTCTGCTGACTGCCGGCTGCCGGGGTTGCCTGTGCCGTAGTATCCGGGGTTGCCTCCGGGGTGCTCTGGTTATCGTAATTGGGAGTTACGCTCCCCTGACTCTGTTCCTTGGAGTTATTTCCGCATCCCGCCAGGGTGATGCCCAGTGCCGCCGCTGCCGCCAAAATAAAATATCTTCTCTTTCTCATCTAAAATTACCTCTCTTTCACTTGCTCTTGATTTTTTTCTTTTCTTTTGATAGCTATACTATAAATGAGAAAAATTAAAAGAAAATTAAATCTCAGAAGTTTTTTTATTTTTTTTGCCGCAGCTTTTTTTCCAGGCACACCAGATTCACGCCGGGAATTCCGTTGAAGACGCAGGGCACTATCCCCGCCTCCCGATAGCCCATCCCCCGGTACATGGCCCGGGCCACGGTATTTCTCTCGTTGGTATCCATCCGCAGGTACAGGCAGCCCTGCTCCCGGGCATACTCCTCGTAGAACTCCACAAAGGCCCTTCCGTAACCCCGGCGGGGATGCCTGGGGGACACCACCAGGGTATGCAGCACCATCACCTGGTTCTCCGGGGCCTCCTCCTGCCACCGGCACTGGCTGTAAGCGGGAACCTGTTCCCGGTCGATCTTGGCGGCGGCCACGATTTCCCCCTCCTCCTGGCACACAAAGAGTGACCCCTTCTCCAGCGCCTGGAGGGCCGTCTGCCGGGTGGGGTACACGCCCCGGGTCCAGCCCACGTAGGTTCTCCCCTGCTCCTGCTCCTGCAAAATTTCCTCATAAATCTCCGCCACTGCGGATATATCTTCCTCCGTTGCCCTGCGTATCATTTTTTCCCTGCTCCTCCTGCCTGTTCTATTCTCCATGCTTTTTTCCGGAACCCCCGGCGGCCCCAGGACGCTTGCTGGCCGCGAAGGCCGCCGCCTCCCTCACCCACGCCATGAGCTCATCGTCGATCTGGCTCTCCTCGGCGATCACCAGGTGGTGGGTCCAGCGATTGGGATAGGGCTCCACCGCCGCGTCAATCCGGGGGGAGTCTATCCTCCGGCCGGTGCCGATGGTCACCACCAGATATGCCGGAGGCATTTCCTTGGCCTTGCGCACCCGCAGGAAAGAGACGCAGGCAAAGACCCGCGGGTTAGTGAAGGTGATCTGGGTTTTCTGCACCCGGATATGAACCCCCTCTATCTCCTGCAGAACCCGCCGCTCAAAGGCCTCGTAGATGGGCAGCGCCTCCGGGTGTTTCTCAAAAAAGAAAAAGGTCTCCTGTTCCATAGGTTTCTCCTCCCTCTGACTGTTTTTGTTTTCCTCAATTTAACCTTTGAAATTCCGCCCGTACATATAGTATCTGCTGAAAAAAGAGGCTGCCAGCAGCGCCGCCAGCGGAATCAAAAAGAAGCAATCTACCGGCTCTTTTATCCGGGGTACTGCGAAAAGGAGCGCCAGCAGCACCGGCAGCCAGAGAAAAGAAATCAGCCGGAGCACCTTGTAACGCCCTTCAGACATCCCCTGGGGCATATAATCCTCCGGATGCTCCATCTGACAGTGCACCGTAATTCCAAATCTGGAGGATGTCCGGTAAGCTGTGTACGCAATTCCGTCAATCTCAAAATGAGGAGACATGCTCTCCCGGGTTATCACCAGATTCAGGTTATGGTCATTTCCGTACTTGCAGAGCTGCTCCACAAATTCCCGGGGATTGCTGCAGGGGGCTTCCGGCATAAAGGAAAAGTCCCGAATCATCTCCGAGTGGGATACTCTGCGGTAGTCCTTCCAAATATCCGCAAACCTGCGGCCGCTCTTCTCCTCCCTCTCCATCCGCTGGAGATACTCGTCCACATCCATATCCCCCAGCTGTACCTCTTTAATGTTCCGGCAAAAATCCAGGGCGGCGCCCAGACGCTCCTGCTCCTTTTCCAGACGCTCCCGCTGATGTCTGAGGGCCTCCTCCAGACTCAGCTTCCCCTCCAAAAGCTTCTGCAGCTCATCCAGGGGCATATCCAGCTTCCGGAAAAGTTTCACCTCTTTCAGCCGCCGCACATCTTCCTCAGAGTAGAGCCGGTAAGAATTGTCTGTGTCCCGCCCGGGCTTCAGCAGTCCCTTTCTTTCATAAAAGCGTATATTCTGCCTGCTGATTCCCGTAAGCTTTTCCACCTCTTTTATCTGCATCATGGTATTCCCTCCTTTGCCTCTGTTCTTCTGGCTTCATTGTAAAGGGTATACTTAGTATAAGGTCAAGTTCTGGGTAAAATTATACACAATTTTCCCTCTCTTTTCAACAGCTCTCCGGGGCGCTGTTTACCTAAAAAATCCCCGGGGCGTCTGGGCTTATCTGCCCTCCCCGGAGATTTTATCTTTTCTGTATTCTTGCGTCCTACGGTTGTTCAGGGAATTCCTTCACCGGGACGAATTTGGCCCGGTTCATCAGCGGATGCTGCAGACGGATGGCCCCCTCCCTGGGACAGGCCATAACGCAGCTGCCGCAGTAGTAACATTCTCCCGGATAGACCACAAGGGGATGCTTTCCCTTTTCCGGGTTGGGAATAAAGATATCCACCTGGCACACGTCGGCGCAGCGGTTGCAGCCCACGCACAGGCTGTCCTCGAAGACAATGGGCCTGGCGCTGCAGGGCACCTGGGTTACGGTAAACTTTTTCATTGGGCCTCCCCCTTTTTCTTTCCTTCCCCAAGAATATAATCCTGGTTGCGCTTCTCGTACTCCTGCTCCACATCCCCAAAATACCCTAAGGATACCCGGCCTCTGACGGGTTTTCCCTCCTCCAGGCGGATGGTATAGAAACATCTGTCCTCCTGGGGATCCATCTGGGGGAAGTCGCTTCTCTGGAAGCAGAGGGGCTTGGAGCTGGACTCCCGGAAGAGGCAGGCCTGCAGAATCATCTGGGACACCTGCAGGATATCCAGAACCTCATGGGTTCGCATCAGGTCGTGGGGATTATCGCAGGAGAGGGCGGGCACCATTTCCCGCTGGTAGCTCGCTAATAAATCCAAGCCCTCCTCCAGCAGCTCCCGGCACTTGATTTCCCCGCAGTAATTCTGCATGGCCTTGGAAATAGCCATGTTCAGCTCCCTCCAGTTCATGCCCTCCTGGCTCCTGAGGGGCGCGTACAGTCTCTCCTTCTCTCTCTCGATCTCAGCTCTGTCCGGCTCCGCCAGCTCTGCCTGCTCCGTGTAGGCCGCCGCCTTCCTTCCGGCGTAGTAGCCCGTGGCCGCCGCAAAACCGCAGCAGTCCGAGGCAAAGAGCTGATCTCCCGCCGCATAGATTCCGTCGATATTGGTCTTCAAATCCCAGTCGTGCATGACACCCCCCGGAGCCCCAAAGAGCTGTCTCTCCTGTCCCAAAAAGCTGGCGGACTGCCAGCCGGTGCCGTAGCTCTGCAGCATATGCCTGGTGGGATCGAAGCCTCTCTGGGTATAATTTTTCAGGATGGGAATTTTCGTCTTTCCCTCCTCCCCCACCATCATGCCCCAGATCACCTTGCGCTCCATCTCGGGCATACGGCTTAAGTCTGCGTAAAAGGGAAGCTTGTAGCCCCGCCTCATCAATTCCTCAAAGGGCAGGGTCTCCGGTCCCCGGTAGGCATATTTGGCCTCGTCGATGACGCCGCCCTTCAGGAAAAATTTCTGCCCCGGCGCCGGGTAGTACCGCTCCGACACGGTTTTCAGCTCCCGGCCGTCCCTGTCCACATAGGGGATCTCCACTCCCCTGGCGTCCACCATGGTGGCTGCGTACCAGGTGTTGTGGTTATTTCCGGCCCCGTAGGGCGGAAAGCTTCTGCCGGCGGCGGAAAACTCTCCCCTGACGGATTTCTCCATCATGGTAAATTCTATCCCCGCCCGGTAGCCCATGGCGTGACCGCTTCCGATGCTCTGGGGCGGTCTGAACTCGCACAGGCCCACCAGATCCGGGTTAAACAGCCAGATCCGGGCCGGCCGGGACATGGCCAGAATCGTGGCCTTAGCCCGGAAAATCATAAATTTTCCCGTGCGGACATTCATGCCCATGGCTCCTATGCCCCGCTTTTTTCCCTTTTCCAGGGCCGTAAGAAGGCCGGTGGCCTCCGTCCTGTCGTAAATCTTCACTCCCAGCCGCTTCAACTCCTGGTAGAGAGCCGGCTTAAAGGTACTGCCCCAGACTCTTAAGGTGAACCGGTTCTTATAGTCGTAGGCGAACATCAGCTTCGTCTCATCGTCCCGGAATTCCGCCCCCTTAAATTCGTCCCCGGTGTCCCTGATCTTTCCTCCGAAGGACTCCATATCCAGCAGCCGGTCATAGCCCTCCCGGCACTCAATATAGTGGGCGATTCCGTTACTGTAGTAATCCTGCTCCTCTATGTAGGCTTCCGCAATCTCCTTGGGCGTCACCCGGGAACAGGGATTGGTGCAGGCGGACTCCCAGTGGTCAAAGCCGCTGCCGGCGGAGCCGCTTCTGACCGTGGCTCCCTTCTCCACCAGTACCACGGATTTTCCCTTGCGGGCGGCGGCGATGGCCGCATAGCAGCCGGCCATCCCTCCTCCCAGGACCAGCACGTCGCTGGAAACGGTCTCCTCAATTTCTGTTTCATTGCCGTAAGGCCATTCGTAGGTGCTCATCTTTCCTTAACTCCTGATTTTCTTTCCATTTTTGTCCGCCAGGCTCACCGCCACCAGAACCACCGCCGACAGCAGGTAGGCCAGAAGCAGGGCCAGGTCCACGTTGATAATGCCGGAGATGGGGCTGGGGATACCGATCAAAAAGGCTCCCACGCCCACGATTCCTCCTGCCACCGCCGCCGCAAAGGCTCCCTTTCTGGTGGCTCCCTTCCAGAGGAGTCCGCCCAGCAGGGGCACCAGCAGACTGCCCATATAGGGATAGTTGAAGATAATCATGGCGTCCAGAATATCCGTCATATAGAAGGCGAAAATAATTCCCGCGATGCTTCCGCCAAAAACTGCCGCCTGGGAGATGATTTTTGACTTGGGCAGCTCATCCAGATTCTCCACCTCGGGGTGGAAAAACTTGTTATACAGGTCTCTGGAAAAGGATGCTCCCAGAGACAGAATCACGCAGTTGGCGCTGGACATGGCCGCCGACAAGATGGCGGCGATCACCACACCGGCCAGCACCGGCGGCAAAATCTCCGTGGTGGCGATGGTGAAGATTCCGTCCGTCACTCCCGGAAAAAGCTTCGCGCAGGCCACGCCGATGGTGGAGCAGAGAAGCCCGATGACAATGACGATAATTCCTCCGCCGATGCAGCCCCTGGTGGCCGTCTTCACATCCTTGGCCGACTGGATCCGGGCGTAGGCATCATAGGATACTGAGATGGAGAGGAAAAAGGGAAGTACCAGGTAAATAAATTCCGTAAATCTTCCCTGGGGAATAAAGGGGGTGGCGTAGATATCCACGATATTGCCGCCCGCATGCACATACTGAATCAGGGTGGCAATGGCCAAAATAGGAATTCCGATCATGATGATACCCGTCTGGATCACGTCTGTGAGCACCACGCCCCACATGCCTCCGATGGTGCAGTAGATCAGAATAACCACCGCGGTGATCACCACCGCCAGCTTATAGGGAATCCCGAAGCCCGCCAGAATACTGCCGCAGGCCAGCAGCTGAGCGATAAAAATGCCCAGAAGGCTGGGAACATTGCTCAGCCAGGCCCAGAAACGGATGCCTCTGCTCTCCCCGTATCTCTGGGCAAAAAAATCCAGGGGCACATAGCCCTCCTGAGCTCTCAGTTTTTTGGTGGTGAGAAGCCCGGCCAAAATCAGCCCTCCTCCGCACCCGATGGAGTAATAGATCCCATACCACACTCCCCCGTTATAGCCGTTGGTGGCCCCGCTCAGGACAATGCCAACGCCGATCTGCACAGCCGCCAGAGTGATGGCCGTCATAACCGAATTCAGTTTTCTTCCTGCTACTAGATAATCCGACGTCTTTTTATTTCTGCTGCGGGCATAGATTCCGGTGCCCACCATGGTCAGCAGGTAAATAACACAGACAAGGATGACAATTTGGTTACCACTCATTTTTCTATCCTCCTTTGCAATTCTTTTTGATTTTACCATTTAGCGCGTTAAATTGCAATAGTGATTTTGCAAAATGCAAAATCCTTTTCCTTGATGCTTTTCAAGCCATATGTTAAAATTAATCCAGAAATAAACTTTTGGTTCAGCAAGATTGTATTGGGAAAAAAAGAGGAATGTATGACATTAAATAAAGCTACGCTCTCCGAGCAGATTTATCAGATATTAAGAAAGGATATTCTCACCCAGCAGATTCCCTGCGGGGAGAAACTTACGCTGAAGCTTTTGAAGGAGCGCTTCCAGGTGAGCTCCACCCCCATCCGGGAGGCCCTGACCCGACTGGTTCAAGACAAACTGATCTCCTACTATTCCAACGTGGGGGTCCGCGTCATCCAGCCCAGAAAGCAGGAGCTGGAAAAAATCTATGAGTTCATGGGGGATTTGGACGGGCTGGCCATCCGCTATGCCGCCGCCCACCCCCAGCAGGAGGCCGTCCTGGAAGGGGTTCGGGGCGTGCTTCTCCGAGGGCAGCAGGCCCTGGAGGCCAATGAGCCCCTGGAGTGGAACCAGGCCTCCGACGACTTTCATCTGGAATTCTACCGCTTCTGCCGCAATCCCTACCTGACGGAATCCGCCGAGCGCATGAGAAGCCAGCTGACTATCTTCTCCTACCGGTACGGCCAGCAGCCAGAGATCGAGGAATCCATCCAGCGGGAGCACCAGGAAATCTTCCAAGCCTACGAAGCCGGCTTCCCAGAACAGGCGGTTAGCCTGATGAAGGAACATCTGCAGGCCTCCCTCCTTCACGCCCTGGAGTATATTAAGCTTTAGCTTTCTGCGGCGAGGTTTTCTGTTATCACTCAAGAAGCTCCGCTGTCTCCTCCAGGCCATAGGCCGCCAGGAAGCTATCCTTGGGCACGGCCAGAGCGTCCGTATAGTAGAGGATTCTCCCATCCGCCTGGGCATAATAATGCTTTTTCGGATTTCCAAAAAAATCCTCCATGTGCCCCAGCAAGTCGCCCTTTTTCACCTTCTGGCGCACCGTCACGGCCGGATACCACAGCCCCTGCTCCGATGCGTCCAGATAGATGGCCTCCTTATAAACCCTCTGAGATTTCAGCTCCTTCCCTTCGCCAAATTGACAGATTCCCAGATGCTGCAGCAGAAGCTTCAGGTTTCTGTAATACAGCTGGACCCATTCCTGCTGGCAGCTGTGGGAGTGGCCGATTTCAACCAGGAGCCCCGGCACCCTGTAATTGTGGGCCGCATAGCTGTATTCCCCCTTGGTGGCCCTTGACTCCACCAGGTAGGGAAGATCCAAGGCCTTAGCCGCCTCATAAGCCTGCTCCTTCACCTCCGGAGCGTTGGTGTAGAAAACCAGAGGCGTCATTATCTCTGTGTTGGCGCCGCTGTGAAAATCAAAAATGAAATCCACCCGGGGGAAAAGCTCCGTCATAAAATAATAGGCAATCCGCTCCCCGGTGGTGCCGTCCGCCCTGCCGGGATAGTCACGGTTCAGGTTGTAGCCGTCCTCCGGTAGGATTTCCACCGTCCGGGTCCAAAAGCCGCTGGTGTTGACGCAGTGCATAAACAAGATATTTCCCTCCACCTGGGATGGATCCATCTCCGCCGCCATCCGGATCACGGCGGCCACTCCCGGATATTCCCCCGCATGAATCCCGGCGGTCACAAGCAGGGTCTTTCCCGGCTTTGCGCCGCAGACCAGCGTCGCCGGCACCTGGTAGCCCTCTACCCCGGGCTCCAGCATTACCTGCCGCTTCTCCCCGGGGCCCAATGTCTCCTTGCAGATCGTCCACATAAGCTTCTCTCCTCCTTATTTCGCGTTATTATAAGCAAATCTCGCCGCTTCCATGAAAAAGATGGCACGCCACCTGATGTCCCTCTGCTATCTTCATTAGCTGGGGTCTCTGCTGCCGGCAGATCTCCATACACTGGCCGCAGCGGTTCTGGAAGGGACAGCCCTCCGGCACGTCCAGGGGGCTTGGAGCCTCGCTCTCGATACTCTTAATCTCCTTGGTAAAATCCATCCTGGTGGAGAAGATTGCGCCCAGAAGCGCCTTGGTATAGGGATGCTGGGCGTTGGTCCTCACCTCATTTCCCGGAAGCACTTCCACCACATTTCCCAGGTACATCACGGCCACCTGATGGGCTAAGGACTGCACCAGAGCCACATCGTGGCAGATGAAGATGAAGGAAATCCCCTTCTCCCTCTGGAGCCTCACCAACAGCTCGATGATGCGATCCTGCACAGATACATCCAAAGCGCTGGTGGCCTCGTCGCACACGATGATCTCCGGTTCCAGGGCCAAAGCCCGGGCGATTCCCACCCGCTGCCGCTGTCCTCCGCTCATGCTGTGGGGATAACGGTCCGCGTAACTTTCCGGAAGCTCCACCATGCGGAGCAGCTCCCTGGCTTTCTCTGCCTTCTCTGATCGCCTAATCCTGCCAAAATTCAGCAGGGGCTCCGTCACAATATCCACCACCTTCATTTTGGGATGAAAGGCCGTGCCGGTATCCTGAAACACCATCTGAATCTTGGGCCTGAGCTGCCGCAGCTTCTCGCCCTTGAGCTTTGTAATGTCCTGCCCCTCATAGAGGATGCGCCCCTGGGTGGGCTTTAGGATATTCACAATCATCTTCACAAAGGTGGACTTCCCGCTGCCGCTCTCCCCCACAATCCCCAGGGTTTTCCCCTGGTAAAGATTCAGATTGATATCGTTGCAGGCCGTCAGTGTGCGGCCCTGAGAGGCCGGAAATTCCTTGGTAATGTGCTCCGCTGTCAATAGGATTTTGTCAGACATATCTTTTTCCCTCCATATCCGGTACGCAGGCCAGCAGATTCCTGGTGTAGTCGCTCTTGGGATGATTCATCACGTCCTCCCTGGTTCCCGCGTCCACGATTTTTCCCTGCTGCATCACAATAAGCTGGTCAGCCATGTAGGCGGCCACACCGATATTGTGGGTCACCACAATCATGGAGGTATGGTAAAGCTTCCGAAGCTCCATAAACTGGCGGACAATCTGCGCCTGAATCGTCACATCCAGAGCGCTGGTGGGCTCGTCTGCCAGCAGCAGCTTGGGCTGGAAGGTCATTGCCATGGCGATACCCACCCGCTGGCGCATTCCGCCGGACAGCTGAAAGGGATAGCTCTTCATGATATTGTCTGCGTTGGGCAGGTGCATGCGGGTGAGCATCTCCGCCCCCCGCTGCCGGGCCTCCTTCTTCCCCATCTTCTGATGGGTGCGGATGTACTCCACAAACTGATCTCCTACTCTGCGGATGGGATTGATCATAGCCCCGGAGTCCTGGAAAATCATGGAAATGTCGCTGCCCCGAAGGGATTTCCACTCCTCCTTCTTAAGGTTCAGCAGCGACTTCCCCTGAAAAAGAATATCTCCCTGTTCCACTCTTCCGCCTCTGGGGAGCAGCCCTAAGACAGAGCGGATTACCGTGGTCTTCCCGCTGCCGCTCTCCCCCACAATGCTGACAATCTCCCCTTCTTTCATGGAAAGACTGAAATGCTCCACGGAAGGCTTTGCGCTTTTCCCATAATTTACCGTAATATCCTTAATCTCTAATAAGCTCATACCTGCCCTCCTTAGCTATCTTCCCGGGAATCCAGAACATCCCGCAGACTGTCTCCCAGCAAATTGAAAACAGTAACTACGATCAGGATGGCAAGGCCCGGGAAAATCATAACCCAGGGCGCATTCTGCATATAGGAACGGCCCTCGCTGAGCATCAGCCCCCACTCCGGAATGGGCGGTCTGGCGCCGAAGCCCAGGAAGGAAAGGCCCGCCAGCTCCAGCATCATGCCTCCGATATCTGTGGAGGCGGTGATGATCAGCGTGGGCAGCACGCTGGGAAGCATGTAGCGGCACAGAATGCGGCCGGTTTTTGAACCGGTGACCCGGGCCGCCTCCACGTAATCCTCGTGCTTGATCTTCAACACAAGGCTTCGGGCCATCCGGGCATACTTTGTCCAGCTCACAAGTCCCACTGCGATGACCGCGTTGATGATGCTGGGCCCCAGGATACCCGCAACGGCGATGGCCAGCACCATACCGGGGAAGGCCACCATCATGTCGGCAATACGCATGATAACCGCGTCAACCCAGCCGCCAAAATAGCCGGCCACGATGCCGAGAACGCTCCCCACCAGGAAAATACTTCCCACCAGGGCAAAGGTAGCCGGCAGGGAGGCGCGGGTTCCGTAGATAACTCGGGAGAACAGATCCCGCCCCAGCTTATCGGTTCCGAAGATGTAGCCGTCCCCCGGGGCCTTCAGGGCGTCCGTGAGCACTGCCGCCCCCGGATCCTGGGTGGCAATCAGAGGAGCAAACACCGCCACCAGGATAATCCCCAGGGCAAGGATAAGATACACGGTAAACTTTTTATTTTTCAAAAATATATTCCGTTTCTTCTCCATGCTCTTACCTCTTCTTCTCTCTGATGCGCGGGTCAAGGAACTCGTAAGAAATATCCACAATCAAATTGATCACCATATAAATCAGCGCGATCCACAGCACAAATCCCTGAACCAGCGGATAATCCATGGCGGTGATGGCGGTAACCGCCAGATTTCCCAGACCCTGATAGCCAAAAATCACTTCAACCACCGCGGTTCCCCCCAGCAGAGAGCCCAGGGAAAGGCCCAGCATGGTCACCAGAGGCAGCAGCGCGTTGGGAAATACATGTCTCCAGAGGATGGTGCGCTCGCTCAAGCCTCTGGCCCTGGCTCCCGTCACGTAATCCTGATTCAGCTCCTCCAAAACCGCCGTCCGCACCTGCCGCGTATACTTGGCCGACATGGCAAAAGCCAGCGTCAGCGCCGGAAGGATAAGCTGCTGGATTCCCCCCTCTGTGGAGACCGTGGGCACTAGCCGCAGCTTCAGAGCCACAACGTAGAGCAGCAGAAGCCCCACCCAGAAGTTTGGCATAGAAACTCCGAAAAAGCTCACTCCCCGCACCAAGTAGTCAATGGGCTTATCACGGTAAACCGCCGACAGCACACCGAAGGGCACGGACATCAGCAGCATCAATACCAGGGAAAACAGCGACAGCTGTATGGTGGGCATCAGGCGGGAGAGCAAAAGTTCTGCCACCGGCTTGTGCATGGAAAAGGAATTTCCAAAATCCCCGTGCAGGCAGTTTCCCAGCCATGTACTGTACTGTTCAATAAAGATGCGGTTTAATCCCAGCTCTTCTCTTGTCTCATTGATCACTTCCTCAGAGGGCATCATACCGGTGCTGGCATACATGGAGGTAACCGGGTCGCCGGGGGAAAGAAAAATCAGCAGAAAAGAAAGAAAGCTGATTCCTATTAAAACGATAAAAATCTGAAGAAGTCTTTTCCCAAGTTTTTTTGTATTCATTTTCTCCCTCATTCAAAAAGGGGGATTCGCTGTAGAAAACAGCAAATCCCCTGTTTACAGCTTCTTATTCTGCCGGCTTAATATCTGTGGTCAGCCAGTAATAGTCGAAGGCGGGAATCTCCGCGCCCGTCACCCTGGAGGCGTTGCTGATCATCGTGGAGTTATAATAGCCGTGTACCAGCACCGCGCAGTCGTCGATGAGCACCTGCTCCATCTGCACCACCAGATCCTTTCTCTCCTGCTCGTCCAGAGAGGCTTTAAACTGGTCGTACAGCTTGTTAAATTCCTCATTGTCATATTTGCAGTAGTTGGTGGCGTCGGTATTATCCTCGGTGAAGAAATTCTCTCCGCCGTTGCCGTACCAGTTCAGCAGATATGCCTCCGGGTCTCCGGTTCCCACGGTGATCCAGTTGGAGTTGGTCAGATCGTAATCGCCCTCCTGCATTTCCATCCACAGGGTATCGCTGTCCATAACGTTAACCTTGCAGCCGATTCCCACAGCAGACAGCTGAGATTGAATTCCCTCCGCGAAATCGCTGAGGCACCGGTTCTTATAGGTGTCAAATTCCAGGACAATGTTCTCTCCGTCCAGCTCCCGGATGCCGTCGCCGTCGGTGTCCACAATGCCGTTGTCATCCAGAAGCTTGATGGCAGCCTTCTGGTCGTAGGCGTAGGGATTCACCAGCTTATCGCTGTCGTAATCCAAAGCCTCCGGAATAACCCCGGGGCCGTAGGTGTACATGCCTCCCACAGTCACGTCACAGAGGGTCTGACCGTCGATGGCCATAAATACCGCCTGGCGCAGGGTATCATTTCCCAGAATCCCCTCGAAGTTCACCAGGGCAAAGCCGATGCGCACGCCGTTTTTCTTGGAAACGTAGAAGTCGTCATTGTCCTCCAGCTTCTGCAGATCGCTGATGGTGGTCACGTTCTCTGTCAGGTCGATATCACCGCTCTCGATGGCCATGGCCTTGGTGGTGTCATCCTCGATAAACAGCATGGTAACGCTGTCGTAGGGTACCTCGCCGTCCCAGTAGTTCTCATTTTTCACCAGCTCGCCGCTCTTGCTGAGCTCGTCAAAGGAATCCAGCACGTAGGGGCCGGTTCCGATCACAGAGGTTGTGTAGCCTCCCTCATGATTCTCATCGGTGAGGTCGCCCTCCACATCGATGATGGTGTAGAAGGGGAAGCACAGCGGACCTCTTAAGTCCGCGTAGGCCACGTTTGTCACAATCGTCACCGTGTTGGCCTCGGTGTCCGCCTCGATGCTTGCCATGTCAATGTACTGCCGCGGCGTGGAGCTGTACTCGGTGTTCTCGCAGACGTTAAACAGGCGGTTCAGGGAGTCCGCCACCGCCTGGGCATCGCAGGCGTTTCCGTTGGAAAACTTCACCCCGTCACGAATGTGGAAGGTCCAGGTCTTGTGATCATCGGACACCTGATAGTCGTCCGCCAGCCAGGGGCTGATGGTGGCGTCGTCGTTGAACTTAAACAGGGCCTCCGTGATTCCCCACCGCATTCCCTGCCAGGAGGCGTTCTGATAGGCCGCCGGGTCAAAGGAGGTGGAATATACATAGCATCCAAAATTCAGATGAGCGCCCTCTCCTGCCTTGGCGGAGTCTGCGCCCCCCGCTGAGTCCCCGCTTCCGGAGCCGCAGCCGCTCAAGGTGCCCACAGCCATTGCCAAAACCATCATCATTGCCACAAGCTTCTTTTTCATTCGTTTTTCTCCTTAACTTCTTGTACTTCGTTTATCGTGCAGCTCCCGCTTCAGCCATGACCTGTCACACTCTTTGACAAAAACCACAAAAAAGGCTATGGCAAACTGCCACAGCCGTTTATCTGTGTTTATAGCATACTCCTCTCTTGTAGGTCTTCTGACTCATGCCTCTAAAGAAATCTCTTTGCGTCTGTATCCAGCCTTCTCAGGTTTCCCCAATGACCGATTTTCATCTTTTGAATACAGCCTCAGCACATACAGCGGCGGTACCGTAGAGGATTCGCACCTCTTTCCCTTGTCCATCCGTACAGCTGTTACCACTGCACGGCCACAAAAGCTCTGTTGATTTTAATCGCAAGTCAAATTTAATGAATTTCTTACGCAAAAAACCCGTATCCAACTTACACTCTGATTATACAATTCCTCTTTCCATATGTCAATCGCAAAATTGGCACAAAACCACCGTTCCGCGCGGGCAGGCGCAGACGATGGTTTCCTGCAGTTTTTCCTGAAATTTACAAAAACTTCTTTAAATAGCCGACGATGGTTTCCATACCTTCCCGGTGCTTCTCTTTCCGGTAAACAGTAAAGGCATGCCCAGCCCCCTCAACCCGTTTCAAGGTCACTTCATTTCCACAGCGGGCCAGCTTCAAGGCAAATTCTTCCGCCTCCGTACAAAGGTCATCTTTCCCGGCGGTGAGGATGAGCGTCGGAGGAAATCCCCGCAGTTTCTCCTCCTCCGCATATACGGGCGACACGTAGGGCTCTCTCTGCCTTTCTCTCTCACAGTAATATAAATTGTACAGTCTGGCCCGTTCCGGGGGGATTCCTTGCCCCCGGGCCGGCTTCTCTTCCGGATCTGTGTAGAGATCTAAAGGAGGATATTCCACAGCCAGGCACAGAGGCTGCCGGCCAAAGCCGCCGGCCAGAAGCTGCATCTGGGTGACGATGGCCAGATTTCCCCCGGCGCTGTGCCCCAGAAGCATAATCTTCCCGGGATCTACCTGATAGTCTCCGCTGTGCTCAAAGATCCAGTTTACTGTGTCGAGACATTCCTCTACCGCAAAGGGATAAGGATACTCCGGCGCAATATGGTAGTCCACGTCCATCACCTTGCAGCCGATCAGGTGATTCAGCTCCCGGCAGAAAAGTTCATCACTGCGCGTCCTGGCTTTGATAAAGCCTCCTCCGTGGAAATTCACGATCAGCGCGTCCAGATGCTTGCCCTTTTCCAGATAGCTGTAATATACCTTAGTTTCTCCGCCCCTGACTGGAACTGTGATCTCTTCCATATGAACAGGATATTGCATCAGCTCTGCATCTGAAACCTCCGAGCTGGTGACGTTTTTCCTTGTATCCGCAGCCATTTTCATCATTTCTTCTCTCGTGAATGTTTCCATCTGTGCTCTTCCCTTTATCATTCCTCTTGTTATGTCCGATTCCTAGTTATCCTTCTCTTTCATGAATTTCACAAAAGTCTGCAGCATTTCCGCGTTTGGGTTTTCATCCATATAGCCGATGTATGTCTTCTGAATCTGCCACTCCTTTTGAAGGATGCAAAAGGCGATCCGATCTGTATACTGGGGGAAAGCCTTGATAAAAGGATCCGGCGTGCAGAACAAAAAGCCCATCCCTTCGCCCACCAGCTGGTACAGCAGATTCATATTGCTGCAGTAAACCGTATTCCTGGGAACAATCCCGTATTTTTCCATCATGACCGTAGCCATCCGGTAATGGCCTCCGCCCGTCCGGGCCAGCAGCATCGTATATTGATCCAGGCAGTTTCCTTCCAGAAGATACGGATTCTCAAAGGTTGCCTCATCCGGTTTCAGGTGCGAAATACACGCAAAGCTTCTGGGAATCAGCAGGTACATTCTGTTTTCCTGAAGACATTCATAGTGTACCCCTGGGTACGCCCGGGTCAACATTCCTATGGCCGCATCCACCTTCCCCGTCAGAATATCCTTTTCGATCTCTTCCTCCAGGCGGTTATCAATCTTTACATTGATATCCGGGTAATGTGCCATAAAGCGGCTGATCACCCCCGGCAGATCGTAGGAGCTGCGCACCGGCGGAATCCCCACGGTAAACATCCTGTCCTTATGCTTCAGGGATTCCAGCTTTTGTTTCAGGGCCTCCTCCCGATTTTTAATCTTCTTCATGTCCTCAATGTAGACCACGCCCGCTTCCGTGACCTGAATGGGCTGAACCGTACGGTCAAAGAGCTTTATCCCCAGTTCGCTCTCCAGCCTGTTAATATAATTTGTCAAGGTGGGCTGGCTGATAAACAGGCGGGCGGCCGCCCGGGTCAGATTTCGCTCCTCCGCCAGGGTAAGCACATATTCCAGTTTGTCCAAATAATCACCTCTCCCCTATCATATCACAGCTACAGGATAGGAAATATTGTCATAATCCATCCCACAGATACCGCCATACAGATACATGCGGGCAGCCAGGACTGTTTAAACATGGAAGCCTGGTCGTATCCGCCGTAATCCATAATATACGGGATCGCCGGCGTGGCCATGGGCGTCATGAAAGCAGAGAGGCAGGCCGCCTGAACCAGGATCATCAGTCCCACCGGATTTCCCCCGATGGAAGCACAGGTGGCAATGGCGATCGGGTGGAAAATCATCATAACTCCTCTGTTCTGCATAACCTGTGTCATAATAAATGGTACCACAAAGAAGATCAGACCCACAATATAAGAATTGCCGTTTACCGCGCTCACCACATTTGCGATGGTCCCTCCGATCAGATCTCCCGCTCCGGTAGAGCTCAGAGCCCCGGACATGGCCAAAGCGCCCACAATCAGAAGCAGCATACTCATGGGAATGGCCGCCGTTGCCTCCCGGGGCTTCAGCACCCCTACCAAGATCATCAGCAGGGCTCCGATTACCGTGATCTCCCAATTTTGCAGCCCCAGTTTACTGGCGAACATCAGCGCCAGGGCATCCCCGCAGAAAATAATCAGTCCGGCATACTCCTGGAATGGTTTTAAGGGCTCCTTTTTCTGGGCGGCTTTCAGATCGGCCACCGTCCCCACCGGCGGCTTATCCGGCGTAAATTTTGTGGCGGCAAAGGCGCAGTACAAAACGCAGATGATCAAAAGGGGTAATCTGCCTTTCATGGGATCCGTCAGCTGTACCGTATAATCCAGGTATCCGTAGCTCTCCAGATAACCGTTTAACTCCGCAGCCACTGTGGCCCCCGCCCCGAAGGGCAGGGTACAGCAGGTAACCACTGCGGTCACCCCCACTGGAAACATCACCTTGCTGGGATGGACTCCAATACTCTCCGCCGAAGCGGCCAACATGGGCGCCACAATTCCGAAAACCACAACGGGACTCTGGATAAACTGACTGAGCAGCATGGAAATCATGCAGTAGCCGAGCATCATTTTCGGCAGGCTTCCCTGGGCGATACTGGAAATTTTATCCGCCATTCTGGTGCAGAAGGAGGTTCGGTTAAAACCGGCCGCAACAATGCACATTCCGGCGATCATAATTACATTGGAATTGGAAAAATAAGTGATCGTCTCCTCCACTGCAAGGCACCCGGTCAGCGTCAGCGCCATCATCGACGTGATCGCCACTGTAGCGAGGCTGTAGAGTCCGCTGCAGTAACCGATAACCGTGAGGGCAAAAATAGCCAAACAAATAATCAACTGTGTATCCATCGCTTTTTCCTCCCTTCAGTCTCCCTACTTGTACTCATTGTAATCCAGGCTCCATTTCCATTCATGGTAGGGGGCTGTCTCCAAAATGTCCTCCCGGAGCTCCACCCCCAGGCCCGGTCCCTCCGGCAGCAGCATATGGCCTTCCTCGATGACAAAGGGCTGCTTGATCTCCTGCTGAATCTTTTCCCACTCGGGATCCGGAGCGGGGCACATCTCCATCACTTCAAAATTGGGGATTGCCGCCGCCAGGTGCAGGCTGGCCGCCGTATTGATACTTCCGGTGGCGATGTGGGGAATCACATTTACGTAATGGCTCTCCGCGATGGCCGCGGCCTTCTTGCATCCGGTGATTCCTCCCATAATGCAGACGTCCGGGCGCAGGAAGCTTACATTGTCCTCCCGCAGAAGCATGTCCACATCCTGGATGCAGAAGCTCCTCTCCCCAACTCCCACGGGTACTTCAGCCTTCCGGCAGACCGCCTGAAGGGTATAGTAATTCTCATAATTGATGGGGTCCTCAAAAAACAGCAGATGGCAGTCCTCAATCCGTTTCATCAGGTCAATGCTCTCGTGAGGCTGCAGGGACCGATGGATCTCGCATCCGATATCCACCTCCATCCCCACAGCTTCCCTTACCGCATGTATCATCTCGCTCATGGCAGACTGCCGCTTCGCATAGGACCCCTCCGCCTCCTGGATATTGGTGGGATTCAGCCGGATGCAGGTGTAGCCTTCCTCCTTCAGCTTTTTGGCCGATTCCACGCTCTGCTGGATGTTTTTCCCCCGGACAACGCCCCAGAGCCTGATTCTGGTGCGAACGGCGCCGCCAAGCATCTGATAGATGGGAACCTGAAAATATTTTCCTTTGATATCCCACAGGGCGATATCAATGGCGCTGATGGCTCCGCACACGGAAGTTCCTCCGAACTTAAAACGGCTGTACAGCTCTTTGTCCAAATACTCAATCCGCAGAGGATCCTGCCCCAGAAGGGGCTCCTCCATTCTGCGGACAGCTCCCACCATAGATTCCCGAAAGCCCCAGTTGCCGCCTTCACCCACCCCGACAATTCCCTCGTCGGTGTAAACCTTCACAAACATGCGCCGCCATCCGGTCATAATCGGTTCCACTTTTGTAATCTTCATACCCGCTCTCCCTTCGTCATTTTTGTACACGATTTATTCTTATTCCATTATATATTGTGCATTTTTCACAGTCCAATAGCGTTATTTTATGAGCTGATAGTCTGAGAGCTATGATGCTGCTTCTGCACCTATGAAAAATGGTTGACCTTATCCCGGGCCAAGGGAAAATACCGTAATTAACGTTGGGATTTTTCGCGGCATACAAAAAAGGGGTGTTGCATTATCCGATATTCTCGCATAAATATGCGAGAATATCGCTAATTGCAATATCCCCTTTCTCTTATTTAAACGCTTTATCGGATATTATAAGATAGTCCAAGTATAATAATTTAATCCTTCAATATGACTAGGATTTATCGCTGTCTTTTTAATAAACGCACCTTCAAGTCTCGAAGTCTTTTTCCGTACCTGCTTGTTGCAATAATTCCACAGATCACCATCCCACACGCTGCCCCCTCAGCAAAAGCAGAAAAATTACTAATAATTGTAATCTGGACAAGCTCTGTATGTTGTATTAACTGACTTACAAACCAAAAAACGGCCCCTGTTAACAACAACCATTGAACACGCCTTGTATGATGTTCCATCTCATTGTTCGTGTACTCTACCGCTTTTAATGCAATTTCTTCTGCTTCCTTATTCATTTTCTCGTCTTTCCTTTCTCCATCAAGCAATTCACGAAGGTCAATTTCATAATAATCAGATATTTCGATCAGAATATCCAAATCAGGTAGATTATTGCCATTTTCCCAACGAGATACCGTTCTGTTTGACACATTTACAATTTCTGCAAATTGTTGTTGTGTAAGTCCTTTTTGTTTTCGGAGTTCTTTTAGAAATATTCCTATTTTTTGTTGGTTCATAAAAAACTTTATTCTCCTCTCTACAAAAAGAGTATCCTATATGCAGAACAATAGATACGACATAAGACGAGAAATGTCATATTTATTACACGACACACTATGTCTACAATTACCTATCTCCTTTAATAAGTATATAGAACTCTACCTATTAATTTGTAGAGACTTCCAAGTTATCGCATACAGGCATTGATAAATTTCATAGGTACATCCATACGTTCTGCTACTTGTTCTGGTGTCATTCCGCTATTTAAAAAACGCTTGCATACAATTTTCATGTTTTCGCCAACTTCGATAATATGTTTATCTGGGTCATAGAAACGAACAACACGCTGTCCCCATGAATGTTCTACAATTGGGTGGACATATTCAACATCACATTTTTTCAGCTTATCCGCAAATTCATCAAAATTATCTTCTTCAAAGTATATTTCAAAGTTATTGCCACCAAAAGAAATATCGCTTTTTCCGATAAAGTCTTTATATGTTTCAACTGTCTGCAAAGCCAAACCGCCTGTTAAAGTCTTATTTGCTCCAAAATCCATAATCACATGAAGCCCGAAAACCTTTTTATAAAACTCAACTGATTTGTCTATATCTGTTACTACCAGCATAGGATTTTTCAATTTCATTTTCGCTACCTCCACAAATTCCAATTTGTCACTCTGTACTTATTATTTTACCACAATTCCGAGAGCACGGAAATAGCCTGTTTTTTAAGCCGATTTCCTACCTTTCGGATATACGGGACGGGCGGTCATTTAGGTGTAGACTTAGGGTAGTTCATCGATGAACGGCACCTTGAAAACAGAATGACCGTCCGAAAAGGAATACCCCGGCTGGGGAAGCACTGCAAGGAGCCAGCTTCTGGACACTTTGTCCAGAGGTCACTTCGGGACAAGTTGTCCCGAAGTTGCGGGGAGCGTGCCTCGTCGCCGCAAGCTGCGTATCATTCGCTTCCGCCAGAGGGCGAAAGCTCACTCGCTCCGCTGCGGCTCCTCTCCCCACAAAGTCTGACGACTTT
>DVHU01000003.1 GCA_018711815.1 Candidatus Egerieimonas intestinavium | reverse complement strand
TTCATGGGCGGCTCCTCGGTGATGCCGGTGTCCACGCCCTTCATCCAGTGATCGTACCAGCGGAGCATCTCCTCGTTCATGAACCGGTAGGGCAGCTCCATGCCGTTGTAGCCCTCCATAACGCCGCAGCGCTTGTACACGGCCAGCTCGGGGGAGTTCATGGCGTTCATCACCGGGGCGGACCAGCGTCCTCTGGGGGCCCAGCCGCATTTGAAGTACACAGGAACCTTGATCTTGTCGTATTTGTACTTCATGGAACGGGGCTTCCAGAAATCATCCTCCTGGGGATGCAGCAGGTAGTCCAGGTAGAAGGTGTGGTACTTGGGAGGCCACACGTGGAACATCTTGTCAAAGTAAGTGTTGTTTCCGATATCGGGATCCTTGGCAATCTCTTTGATTCGTGCCCGCATCTCCTCCTCAGACATCATCTTGGTGGTCCAGGGAACAGGATTGTTGGCCGGGCACAGCTCCCAGTACATGTTCATGTAGGTGTCGGCCACGCCGCCGTAGTAGCCGTGCTGATAGTAGTCGTCGGTGTAGGACAGGGGCATGATACATACCAGATGGGGCGGCTGCAGGGCTGCCACAAGCCCCTGGATGATGCCGAAATAGGAGTAGCCCAGAAGAGCCACCTTCTCCGTGCTCCAGGGGCACTGGGTTCCGGCCCACTCTACGGTGTCGTAGACGTCCTCCTGCTCCTGGGGATTGTAGATGCCTAAGAATTCACCCTCGCTCTCGCCGATTCCCCGGGGATCTGGAATGATGAAAGTGTAGCCTCTCTCCACAAAGAAGTCAATGTCGCCGGCCTCCAGGGAGTGGTCGAAATAGTTGGACTCTCCCGGCAGAGCGCCGTGGCGCATGTTCTGCATATGTTTTCCGTAGGCTGACCAGGCGATCAGGGACGGAGCCTTCTCGATCTCAGCGGGATGGTAAACGTCGGCATAGATTTTGCAGCCGTCCCGGAGAATAATTTCCACGTCCTCTTCTTTTTTCACGGTGTAGATGGGCTTGGAAAGCTTGTCAATATTCTTGGTATAACGGCGGTCCCAGTATACCGGAACCTTATCCAGACCGGACAGTTCACAAAACTCAGTTGTTTTCATAGGTATTACCTCCTTCACTTCTTGTTCCATCCAAGTTTTATGGGTTAAGTATACAGAAAAAAGATACGGATGTCTGTCTACTATGTGACACACATCCGCAAATTAGCAAAAATACATATTCTTTTTTTGCGGCCCCCCGGGGGGAGGGCAAATTAATTTCCGATCTCGCTGTTTAAAATGATATCCAGCAGGGCGTCCAGATCCAGCACGCAGAGCCTTCCCCGCTCGGTGGAGATGATTCCCTCCTTGCGCCATTCTCCCAGGATTTTGGCTGCGGTCTGCCGGGCCATGCCGGAGGAGGCCGCCAGGGCGGACTGGGTAACCCGGATATTCATGCACTTCTGCCGGCTGTTGGTGGTCAGGTTCACCAGGGTGAAGGCCAGACGGCCGGAGGCGTCCAGGTACATGGAGTTGACCATGTTCTGGGCGCTGTTGGTCAGCCGCTCGATAAGCTCCAGGATAATCACCTTGCACACGCTGGTGTTGCTCCAGATGGTGTCCAGGAACTGAGTCCTGCTGATGGAAACCAGGTAGGTGTCCTCCAGGGCAATGGCTGTGTTGGGGTAGGTCTTGTTGGAGAGAATCCCCATCTCCCCGAAGTACTCGCCGGTGCTTCGCACCTTCACCAGCACATCCACGCTGGCTCCGTAGTACACGGACTCCACCACATAACCGGATTTGATGATAAAGAGGTGGCTGGAGGAATCATCCTTCTGGTAGATGACGCTGCCTTTTTTCTTGTGGATCAATTTAGCGCCGGCAGCCAGCTGCTCCAACGCCGCTTTGGAGAGATTTCCAAAGAGCGCGGTGGTTTTTAAGAATGATGCGATTTGGGCCTGGTCGGGGGACAGATTTTGTACAGAAACGGCCATTTTACCAGCTCTCCTTTCTTTTTTCGACATAATCTGACGGGAAAAAATTTAACTTAATCATAGCAGGGAAATAAAAAATCTACAACCTCTTATGCTGCAAAAAGAAGAATTTCGTCAAAATTGCCCCTTATATGGAAGGAAAATATTCTGGATAATTCATATAAAGCATAAATATATATGATAAAAAGTAGAAAAAATATAAATTTCATACATAAAATGTCATCTGGCTGACATTGTTTTGCAAAAGAATCCTTTATAGTGAACGTATCAAATATTTTAATGAGAGAGGTATTGCAAATGAAAAACGAAAAGATGGGTCTCATGTCATGTATCCTGATGGGTATCGGCAGTATCATCGGTGCCAGCGTCTTTGCGTCCACACCGATTGCGATCAAGATTGTTGGGGGACATGGAATTGTAATCGGCTTCATCCTGGCTGCAGTGTTCGTGTTTGTGCGCAGTATCCCGGAGATGCTCCTGGGTTCCTCCCTTCCGGCCACCGGCGGTTCCTACATGTATTTGAGCCGTCTGGTACATCCCATTGCGGGCGCTCTGGACGCCTTCAATGAGCTGGTAGTAGGCGTGATGAAGATCGCCACCATGGCGCTGACTTTCTCCACGTACTTTAAGTACATCATGCCCTCCTGTCCGGAACAGGTATCCGCCTGCCTGGCAATTATCGTGTTTACCATTATTTCCTGCTTCGGACTGAGGATTTCCTCCATCGTCCAGAATATCTGCGTGGCTGTTCTGGTGGTTGCCCTGGGATGCTTCATCTTCATGGGCTGGGGAAATACAGCGATTAGCTTCGGCGCTGTAATCAGCGATACGGTACAGCTGTCCGCTCTGTGGGCTGCTATGGGTATCCTGCACGGCTCCCTGATCGGCGCTAACGTGCTGGTTTACTCCGCAGAGGAAATTGACAACCCGGGAAAATCTATTCCCATCGCTTATCTGGTATCTACCCTGTTCACCGCTGTTGTGTACGCGCTGATCGGTTACGTTACTGTTGGCGTTGCAGAGCAGGATGGCTTCCAGGCTATATTCGCCATCACTGATCTGGCTGAGGTGGCCGACAAGTTCATGGGCAGAGGAATGTTCCTGTTCTTCGTGGCAGGCGGCGCTCTGCTGGCCGTTGTCACCAGCATCAACTCCGCAATGATGATGTTTGCCCGTATCAACTTTGCCGCAGCCCGGGACGGTCTCTTCCCCAAGGCCATCAGCAACCTGAACAAGCACGGAGCTCCCGTGATCTCCCTGTGGTTCAACTCCATCCTGGCAATCATCGGTATTATCTCCGGATACGACCTGGAGGACGTGGTGAAGATCACCTCCATCCCCGGTCTGTTCCTGACTCCGGTAACCTTCCTGGCGGTTTATACCATCAAGTATAAATATCCTAACGCCTATGCGAACCGTACCATCAAGACGCCTCACTGGCTCAACTGCCTGCTGACCACCGCGGCCATCGTGCTCTGCCTGGTACTGGGCTGGTACGTATTTGGAACCATGGAGCCCCGCCACTATATGCTGATGGTTGGCTACTATGCAGTTGCTCTGGTATACACCATTGCCCGCTTCTTCTATCTGAAGAATCAGGGAGTCGCCCTGTTTAAGAATATGGGCGAGACCTACAAGCCCTGGGAGGAGATGGAGAAGAACGCCATCAAGGCTCTGGGCGATAAGGCCATCAAAAAATAAGAAAATGAAATAGGGAACGTGATTAAAGAGAGCGCCTCAAAGTCAGGAGATTGACTTTGAGGCGCTCTCGTAATATTATTTCGTTTTCCTTAAAGGACGCTCCAGCTTTTCTTCCAGCTCTTTTTTTACTTTCCCGTAATTTACTGCGGGGATCGGTATCTTTACGCCGGAGATCAGTTCTGCTTCATAACAGTATAAAGAAGTGAGATACCGTGTATTGATCAGATAGCTTCTGTGTATCTGGTAAAAATCCTCAGACAGATCTTTTTTCAATTCCTGCATGGATTTTGTACAGGAAACAGTTTTGTCGATACAATAGAGCTGAGTACCGTGACCGTCTCCTTTTACATATAAAAGGGTATTCATATCCAGGAACCAAGTCTGGTTTCCGCTTGTGACACAGAGCCGTTCCTGCCGCGGGTTATCAAGCAGGAGATGCTTGACAAATTGAAAGGTGTACAAATCCATAGAAAGAGACTGTTCCTTCATCGGTTTCTTTTCATCAAAATACTCATAAGACGTATGCTCATAAATGATTTTTGGTTCTCCTCCTATGAGCTGATAAATAAACGTGTAATAATTTAAAATGCGGAAATCCTTTTCTGACAGTCCTGTAGTGACTTCCGCAAAAACGACAGCTGTCTTGGCATTGATGGGAATAAAGGAATATTCCTCCCGGTAAATCTTTCCGCGCTTTTTCTTAGCATAAATGCCCAGGCGCTCCTGAATATTCTTCGCCCCCACAATCATGCCCTCTCCTGTGCAAATAAATACGCTTTTTGCGGAAAGATGTGCGAACCAGTTTTCATACTTTCCCGCACAATATTCGTGGATCAGTGTCTTTGTCAGGGCAAGTACATCTTCTATAGATGGCTTTTTCATCTTATTGTCACCTCGATTTCTTCTATATCTAAGCATAGTATAATCAGCATTCTCAAATAGCGCAAGAAAAAATATTCGATTTGAGATGATATGGATTCGATTGGAGTTTTTGGCGTTGACACGGGTTCTTGCCGTCTATACAATTAAAACATGATTAGCATGATTAGCGCGCAGGAAGGGAATGTTGCCATGTGCCTATTTTATAGGATACAGTTTATTACCGAGAGCAGTTGTCCATTGATTTTTGATGGATGACCGCTTCCTTTTTGCGTTTTGATGAAATTTTACAAGGAAAATGAGGAGGATATGACGATGAAACAACGGAAACGAATTGCCGCGCTGCTGATGGCGGGCGTGATGCTGTTCTCCTCCCTGCCGGCAAATGCCTTGGGAGCGGAGAGGCAAAACACAGGGGGCCTGTGTGAACATCATCCGGCGCATACGGCGGAGTGCGGCTATGCCGGGGGAACAGAGGGGACGCCCTGCAATCACCAGCACAAGGAGGAATGCTATACCTTTGTGACAAACTGCGTCCATGAGCATGGGGCGGACTGCTACCCGGCGGAGGGCGTGTCGGACAATGCTGCCGCTCCGTCCGGTGCGGAAACGGCCGAGCCGACTGCGTGTACGCATGTGTGCAGCGAGGAAAGCGGCTGTATCAAAAAGGAGCTGAACTGCCAGCATGAACATAAGGTGAATGGCGGCGAAGGCGACAGAGAGGACGGCCTGGGCCGCGACAGCGAGTGCGGCTATACCCCGGCCACCAAGGGAACGCCCTGCACTTATGTGTGCCCCATCTGTCCGGTGCAGGCGCAGATCAACGCCCTCCCCATGGCGGACGAGCTGGGAAATATGACCGAAGAGGAACAGCAGGGGGTTTATGAGAAGCTGCAGGCGGCCTATGATGCCTACGATGCCCTGACGGACGAGCAGAAAGAGGAAATCGCCGGGGCGGAGATTTTCGACAGCCTGTTTGACGCGTTCAACGGCATGGTAAATACGCTGGAAAACCAGGGCAACTATAACATCAATGAGAATGAGGTAACGATTGACAATAGCTGCGGGGATGACTGCTTGGGCCACACAATCACCGGCGAAAGCAGCCAATTCACCATTCAGATAACGGGCGGCACACACAATATCACCCTGCAGGGTGTCAAAATCGACGCCAGCGGCTGTGCGTTTGCCCTGGAAAACGGCGCAGCTGTAAACCTGACCCTTGTGGGAACCAACAGCCTGAAAAGCGGTGCTGGCTATGCCGGTTTACAGGTCCCAGATGGCGCGAAAATTACCATCAACGGTTCCGGGGACGCATCCCTCACCGCACAGGGCGGCAGTCAGGGGGCGGGTATCGGCGGCGGCATGGAGACGCCGGGCGGCAATATTACCATCACCGGCGGCGCCGTCCGAGCCATCGGCGGCGACTGGGCCGCATCTATCGGGGATGGGGACAATGCCGCTGGCAAAAAACCTGGCACCTCGGCAAACATCACCATTGCGGGAGGCGAGGTCACGCTTTCCACTAACCAAAATAGCGAAGGCGGCTGTCTGGGATATGCAGACGATGCGGGCGCGACAGGCGGCTCCGTCTCCATCACCGGCGGCGAGCTGGTGTTCCAGAGCAAGCCAGCCGTCAAGGTTGGAACGATTACTGGTATCTCCGGCTGTATCCTCACCCCCCTGGAGGGGGATACCAGTCTGGAGGCAGCAAACGACTGCCTCTTGGTTCAAGGAGATACCATCACAGTCCGCGGGGCATATACTCTTCAAGAGGATTTTACTCTGGACATGGGAGAAACACTGGAAATTTCAGCAGGAGCCACTTTCAACACTGGCAGCGCCGCGCTGACCAACAACGGTACTATCCAGCTCAATGGAGGGACCCTGACAGTAAATTCCTACTCCGGAAGCGGTACTGTTTACAAGAGCGGGCTCAGCACGCTGAACGGCGCCGCCGCCGATACCGTCTCCCCCATCGAGGCCTGCATTGCCGGGGACTTTCTGCTATCCCCCCATACGCTGGTTAAGGACACAGACTACGCCTACGAAAATAATACCCTCACCATTCTGAATAGTACGCCTGTGACCATCTCCGGCAGCACCACAGCGGACAAGATCGCCGTGAACGGCGGCGTGGCTGCCAAAATCACCCTCGATGGCCTGTCCATCACCTCTGGCACCTGCGCTTTCACGATTCCAGGCACTGCCAGCGCGGAGATCACCCTGGTGGGGGATAACACTCTGAAAAGCGGCTCTAGCTGCGCGGGTCTCGCCGTGGAACAAGAGGGCACGGTCACCATCGGCGGCGCCGGTTCGCTGCAATGTATCGGAGGCTGGCGGGCAGCAGGTATAGGCGGTGGACAGCAGGGTGCCAGCGGTACTATTACCATCAACGGCGGAGCCGTAACCGCCACAGGCGGAGAGAGTGGAGCAGGCATTGGCGGTGGATATGATAGTGCTGGCCAAAACATTACCATCAACGGTGGAACCGTGACCGCTGCAGGCGGAGAGTATGGAGCAGGCATTGGTGGTGGACATTGGAGTGATGGCAAAGGTATTACCATCAACGGCGGAACCGTAACGGCAACAGGCGGATGGGGGGCAACAGGTATTGGCGGTGGATATCGGGGTTCTAGCGAAGGTATTACCATCACGAACGGAAGCGTCAAAGCCTCCAGTATCAGAACAACTCCAACCGATGGGGATAGTAACAGCGTCTATCTTGCAAAACTGGAAGTTCCAAGCGGCGTTAATGAAGTGGCGCTGGACAGCGGTACAGCCCAAAAAACATTCAAAAGAGCAGGCGACCACCCTGATGGAGATACGGCGTTCTATTTGTACCTGACAAAACAAGACCATGAAATTACGGTTTCCAATACAAAATATAAGGCTATCTGGGATAATAGCAGTGGCAGCTTTACCGTTAAACGGGCAGCGATAGTAAATGTATCCTATATCGAATACTCATGGGATGAGGACGCACAAAAGCTTGTGCGCAGTGACCGAATAGCCAACGAACCCTGTACCCTGATTAACGCTGACAATGTAGGCACCGACTGGACTGCAGGCTGGTATGTTGTCGAGGGAGAAGTTACCCTCCCCTCCCGCGTCATGGTCACCGGAGAAGTCCACTTGATCCTGCAGGAAGAGTGCCGCCTGACCGCGGGCGGCGGTATCCAGGTGGAAACGGGCAGCAGCCTGACCATCTACGCCCAGTCGGAAGATAAAAGTACGATGGGCCATCTGACAGCCACCAGCGGAGACAAGGCAGCAGGCATAGGCGGTGGAGATGGGGGTGCCAGCGGTAGTATTACCATCAATGGCGGAACCGTAACGGCAGAATGCGGAGGCTATGCAGCAGGAATTGGCGGTGGGGATGATGGTGATGGCGAGTGCATTACCATCTACGGAGGAATCGTAACCGCCGAAAGTAGAGACGATGGAGCAGGAATTGGCGGTGGATATGGTGGTGCTGGCCAAGATATTACCATCTACGGCGGAACCGTAACCGCCATAGGCGGAAACGGTGGAGCAGGAATTGGCGGTGGAAAATATGGTGGTGTTGGCCGAAACATTACCATCTATGGCGGAATCGTAGCCGCCGAAAGCAAAGACAATGGAGCAGGAATTGGCGGTGGATTTGAGGGTGCGGGCGAAGGTATTACCATCAACGGCGGAACCGTAACCGCCACAGGCGGAGACTATGGAACAGGAATTGGCGGTGGATATCAGGGAGCTGGCCAAGACATTACCATCAACGGCGGTAAGATAGACGCCGGGGGCGGATACTATGGGGCAGGAATTGGCGGTGGATTTCAGAGTGTTGGCCAAGACATTACCATTAACGGCGGAATTGTGACAGCAGCAGGCGGAGAAAGGGGAGCAGGAATTGGCGGTGGATTTGATGGTGCTGGCAAAGGTATTACCATCAACGGCGGAACCGTAACCGCCACAGGTGGAGAAAGGGCAGCAGGAATTGGCGGTGGAGCTTATAGTTCAGGAGAAAATATCACCATCACGAACGGGAGCGTCAAAGCCTCCAGTATCAGCATAACGCCAACCGATGAGAATGATAACAGCGTCTATCTTGCAAAGCTGGAAGTTCCAAGCGGCGTTAATGAAGTGACGCTGGACAGCGGTACAGCCCCAAAAACATTCAAAAGGGCAGGCGACCACCCTGATGGAGATACGGTAGATACGGCGTTCTATCTGTATCTGACAGGACAGGACCATGAAATTACGGTTTCCGATACAAAATATAAGGCTCTTTGGAATGGCCGCGATGGCTTTGCCATTCGACTGCCAGTATCAGCTCCAACGGTAAGGATAGCGGCAACAACCGCAAGCTCTATCACGGTGGAGGAACTGGAAAATAAAGATGCTTATGGCGGAGCAGAATACAGCCTTGACGGCAAAAACTGGCAGACCAGCAACGTATTGACCGGTTTACATTCCGATAGAACCTATACCGTTTATGCCAGATACAAAGGAGATACTATTTACGCACCGTCTGATGCGGGAAAATTAGAAGGTATACGAACCAATGCGGCAAGCTATACGATCACCATCCCCGCTGACACTTTGGAAGCCGGCAAAGCGGACAGCAGCGCCAGCATCAAGATTAATACGGAGAAAACCTTTGATCTGGGCTACAACGGTCATGTGGATGTAACAGTGAAAAAGGACAGCAGTGTGACCGCGGACGGAAAGCTGAAATTGACAAGACAGAACGATACGGAAAACCACACGATCACGTCTGCCCTGCTTATTGGTGGAACGGCATTAGGAAATATCGATGACAATGTTGCTGCATTCACAATGGACAATAAAACACCTGTTTCTATTTCCTTTGCGAAGCCGACAGAACCGGATATTCCAGCGGGTACATATAGCGGAACGATAACCTTTGAAGTATCGTACACAGAGCCAAAAACATAAGGGGGATTTTCAGACATGAATAAGACAGCAAAAATAATCCTTGCCGCCGTGCTGGCGGTCGTCCTCGTAGGAGGCGGCGTCTTTGTGGGCATAAACTGGAACAGCTGGTTTGGGGATCAGCCGGCAGCGGAGACGGCAGAGGTGGACGACAGCGCTGAGGACTACACGGGAAACAGGGACACCTACACCGGGAAGAAAAATACAGATACCATTGATATTCCCGGCTTTGACGTGATGAACATAAAAGCGGATACAGCGCAGCAGAGCGTCAATCTGTACAACCCGGAACAGAATACCTGTTATTTTAAAATGACGATCCTTTTGCATGACGGGACAACGCTCTGGGAAAGCAAGCTGATAGAGCCGGGCAAAGCTATCTATGACGTTACATTAAACCAGAGTCTGCCAGAAGGAGAGTACGAGGACTGCACCCTGAAATATGAGTGCTTTGCTATGGATGAGGAGCAGACGCCTCTGAATGGTTCGGAAATCAAATTCACATTAAATGTATTCGAGTAAAGGAGAGATGAGATTATGAAGAAAAGCAAACTGATCGCGGGAGCTATGGGTATGATGATGTTAGGAGCAATGGTGCTCCCTGTCCATGCAGATGAAATGGAGGTAAAATACCAGCAACAGAGTACATGGATCGTATCTATTCCGCAGACTACATTGAGCCAGACGCAGGAGGTAGAACAGACGGTATCCGCTACAGCGATGAATATCCGGCCGGATGAAAAATTGCAGGTTAAAATCAAAGGGCTTACAGAAGGAAAGGTCACATTGACAAGAGATGATAGTAAGGCGACAACTACTTCTACGGTAAGCACCACCTCAAACAGCGTGAATCCGATTACTGTGGATACGGTAATTGCAGAGTTTGAAGATCAGTCAACGGATTTTGTAAATGGAACAACCGGGAAATTATATTTCTCTGCCATTCCAGAAGAGACAAAGGCTGGAGATTACAGCGGAACAATTACGTATGTTATGGAAACAGTCAAGAAATAATCAATGCGGGGAGGACTTAGAACATGAAATACAGAAAATTTGCGATAGGCCTGACGGCGGCTGCTCTTGTGGGAGCTATGGCGCTTCCTGTATGGGCACAGGAAAATACGCAACACAAAGATACCACAATCAAGGCAACGGTAGAATCTGCCTATACGCTTTCCATACCGGCGGAAACGACGATTGCTTTTGAAGCAGCGTCTACGGATCTTGCCGGAGTGTTGAAGGTCACGGGCAATGTGCTTCCCTCCCAGGAGGTGGAGGTAACAGTCCAGGCAAAGGCTTTTCATAATGAAGCCCAGGGTACAGATTTGCCGTACAAGTTGGTAAACAAGGCGGACGGCAATGTTTTTACCGGCGATGTATGGGACGAAGATACCTTGCGGGATGGACTTGCCGGAGAAGGACAGGGAAAAGCGATTCAGCTAAGTATCGCCATTGATGAGAAGGACTGGGAGCTTGCCAAAGCTGGCGCATACCAGGGAACGATCACGTTTACGGCAGCCTTGCAGGACAAACAGTAATGCAGAACAGGAAAACGGACGAAAGGGAGGATCTGACTTGAAATGGAAAAGATTTCTGGCCGGCGTTGGGACTTTGTGCCTTGGCCTGAGTCTGTTCCTGCCTTTGCAGGTACGCGCACAGGAAAACACCGGCTCAACAGCCATAAAGACGACTGTGCCGGATGCGCACATTGTCCTGCTGGACATTGGAGAGCATGGTTCTGTCCTTATCAATGACAGGACCTATACCGCAAAGGACGAACAGGTGGAAGTCGCAAGGCTGGCGGAACAGACCTACATCATACAGCCGGATGAGGGCTGGCAGATAGAACAGGTCAAGTATGGGCAGGAAGGTGTGCAGGAAACAGTAAAAGTGTCAAAAGGCGCCTTCACAGCTCCCGCCATTTGCAGTGACGATAACAAACTGACCGTAACTTTCCAGAAAAACTCCGCAAACGGAGGAACGGATACGGAAGATACCGATACGCCAGATAAGGGCGGACAGACAAGCCCACAGACGGGGACAGGCGTAAAGACAGGCGACACGGTTAATTTCATCCTGTGGCTGTCCTTGTTGGGGGGCTCCGGCGGAGCAGTTCTCATACTGAGAAGAAAAATGCGGATAGCAGATTGACCTAAGCTATGCAGGTTTCTATAGGGGACCCGGAAGAATACCAAATGATTTTAAACTATATTTTTTATGCCTGCATGGTGATTTTCAAAAATTCCTCCATGGCCCTGGTGACGTAGCGGCTTCTCTTGTGGTAAAAATAGATGTCCCGGTGGGCCTCGGCGGGAGGCAGCTTGTAATAGCACATGTCCACATCCCGGGAGAGGGTGCGCACCAGGGTATCGCTGACGAAGGAACAGCCCATGCCGAAGCAGGAGAGATTGAAGGCGGTGATCTGCTGGTCCAGCTTCAGGACAATTTTAGGCCGGAAATTGTAATTTTTGCAGATACGGTCCGCCCGCTCCCGGGTGTCATTTCCCGTGCGCAGAAAGAGGAAGGGCTCCTGGGCAAAATACTCCAGGGGCACGCAGGGGAAGGAAGCGTCCAGAAAGCGGCCGGAGAGAATATCCTCCCGGGTGAGCTGATAGTCCCGGGCTCTCCCGTTGGACTCAAAATTGGCCGGCACTGCCAGAAACAGATACTCTGTCTGGTAGCGGTGCCCCTGGTAGATATCGGGATTCATCAGAGAATTGTCAATGACCAGATCCAGGGTTCCGGCAAAGAGACGCTGCTCCAGCAGGGCAGAATCCGCCTCCACCAGGCGGATATCCACGGAGGGGTAGCGGTTGGTAAAGCGGGTCAGCAGCGGTGGCAGGACGAAGGAGGTGTACAGGTTGCTGCCTCCCACGGCGATCCTGCCGGTTTTCAGTTCATTGAGGTCATTGAGATAGTTCTCAAATTCAGCTTCTATGTCCATGATGCGCTCCATGGATTTAACATACTCTTGGCCGCACTCCGTCAGCTGGATGGGTGTGGTGCTTCGGTCGAAAAGGGGGGCCCCGATGCGGGCCTCGATTTTTTTTATGGTGGCGCTCAAGGAGGGCTGGGAGATATAGAGATTCTGCGCAGCCTTGGAAAAGCTTCTCTCCTTATAAACCTCATAAACATATTCCATTCCCTGAAACATAAAACCTCCTATAGATAAACGGTTATAATAACTATACCAATATATATATTTGAATCTATTATATCTTGCCATTATAATGGAATCAAGAAAAAACGAAAACAAATTTTAGCTAACATGCACAAAAAAGGAGGAGGCGTCGTGAAGGAGATTACCGCGTATAGCAGGGAGGAACTGACAGCTCTGGAAGCGAAGCTGGCATCGGAATATGATGCCTGGAAGGAAAAAGGACTGGCCCTTAATATGGCCCGGGGAAAGCCGGCGGCGGCCCAGCTGGATCTGAGCAATGAGATGCTGAGCAATGGCCTTGCATCCTACAAGACAGAGGATGGGCTGGACGCCAGAAATTACGGAGTGCTGGACGGAATTCCGGAGTGCAAGAGACTGTTCGGTGAGCTGCTGGGAATTCCCACAGATCAGATTATCATCGGCGGAAATTCCAGCCTGAACATGATGTACGATATGATGGCCCGGCTGTGCCTGTTTGGCACACAGGGGGAAAAGCCCTGGAAGGCCTGGGAGTTTGAGGGAAAACCGGTGAAATTCTTGTGTCCCTCCCCGGGATATGACCGTCATTTTACCATCTGCGAGGCTCTGGGCATCGAGATGATTCCGGTAAAGCTTCTGGAGGACGGACCGGATATGGACGAGGTTGAGCGCCTGGCCGCTTCCGATGAGCGGATCAAGGGAATCTGGTGCGTACCCCTTCATTCTAATCCCCAGGGCGTCTGCTACAGCGATCAGGTGGTGGACCGGCTGGCTTCCATGAAGACAGCGGCGGCGGATTTCAGGATTTTCTGGGATAATGCCTACGGGGTACACCACATTTATGAGGAGGTAGCCTTAAAGGATATCCTGCAGGCCTGCAAGGAGGCGGGAAATGAGAACCGGGTTTACTACTTCTTCTCCACCTCCAAGATTACCTTCCCTGGGGCCGGAATCGCCCTGATGGCTTCCGGAGCCGGAAATATCGCGGAAGTAAAGAAGGCCATGAATGCCCAGACCATCGGTCATGACAAGTTAAATCAGCTGCGCCATGTGCAGTACTTTAAAAATGCAGAGGGCGTGAGAAAGCATATGAAGGATCTGGCGGCAGAGCTTCGGCCCAAGTTTGACATGGTGCTGAGCAAGCTGGAGGAGCATCTGGGAGGAACCGGGCTGATGACCTGGAGCAGTCCCAAGGGCGGATATTTTGTATCGGTGGATACGATTCCGGGATGCGCCAAGGAGACGGTGCGGCTGGCCAAGGAGGCCGGGGTAACCCTCACCGGAGCCGGCGCCACCTACCCCTACGGAAAGGATCCCCAGGACAGCAACATCCGTATCGCACCCTCCTTCCCGGTGCCGGAGGAGCTGGCCCAGGCCATGGATCTGTTCTGCCTGTGCGTGAAGCTGGCAGGAGTGCGCAAGCTTTTGGAGAAATAAGAAGCTGCAGCAGCCCGGTATGGGGCAAATAAAAATGTTAAATACAGAGGACTTCAATCTCCGACGGGGGCCGGTGATGAAGATAGATTACCAAAACTATATCATGTAAAGAGAGGTAAGAAAAATGGCAGAGAAGTACAATCCGTATGACAATGTGCTTAAAGTCGTGAAGCAGGCAGCGGAAATTCTGGGATATCCGGAGAGCGCCTACGAGGCGATCAAGTACCCGGAGCGCGAGCTGAAGGTATCGGTTCCCGTACAGATGGATGATGGAACAGTGCAGGTGTTTGAGGGCTACCGTATCCAGCACTCCACCTCCCGGGGACCGGCCAAGGGCGGTATCCGTTTCCATCCCAATGTAAACAATGACGAGGTGAAGGCTCTGGCAGCCTGGATGACCTTCAAGTGTGCCGTGGTAGGCATCCCCTACGGCGGAGGAAAGGGAGGCGTGATCTGCGATCCCTCCAAGCTTTCTGAGAGAGAGCTGCGGGCCATCACCCGCCGTTTCACCGCCAGCATCGCTCCCCTTATCGGACCGGATCAGGATATCCCGGCTCCCGATGTGGGAACCAACGCTCAGGTGATGGGCTGGATGATGGACACCTACAGCATGCTGAAAGGTCACTGCGTGCCCGGCGTTGTCACCGGAAAACCCATTGAGCTGGGCGGAGCACTGGGAAGAAACGAGGCCACCGGCCGCGGAGTTATGCTGACCACCAGAAATATCCTGGCCAAGATGGGAATCCCCATGGAGGGAACCGATGTGGTTGTTCAGGGTATGGGAAATGTAGGAAGCATCAGCGCCAAGCTTCTCCACCAGGAGGGCATGAAGGTTATCGCTGTCAGCGATGTATCCGGCGGTATCTACAATCCGGAGGGCCTGAATATTCCCGCTATCTTAGACTATCTGTCCCAGAGCAGAAAGAACCTGCTCAGCGGCTACGATGAGCCGGGCGCTACGCACATTGATAACGCACAGCTTCTGACCTTAAAGACTACCGTTCTGGTTCCGGCAGCTCTGGAGAACCAGATCAACGGCGACAACGCCGAGAATATCCAGGCTAAGCTCATTGTGGAGGCAGCCAACGGCCCCACCACCTCTGAGGCGGACGAGATCCTGGAGCGCCGGGGAATCACCGTGGTTCCCGACATCCTCACCAACGCCGGCGGTGTTGTGGTATCCTACTTCGAATGGGTACAGAACATCCAGTCCGTAAGCTGGACCGAGGAGCACGTAAACGACGAGTTAAAGAAGATCATGGACAAGGCCTTCAATGCTGTCTGGGATATCACCCAGGAGAAGCAGACGACCCTCCGCACCGGCGCCTACCTCATCGCTGTAAAGCGCGTTGTCGACGCCAAAAAAGCCAGAGGGATATGGCCTTAAGCCAAGCCATGCAAACATTTTCGCGAAACGTCACCGCATGCTTGCATGCAGGGGGCGGTTTGTGAAAATGTTTATAGGGCGCAGCCCGTCCACTGAGTGTCCGAAGGACACGAAGTGGGAGCATGGCGCAGCCTGAGGAAGTCTCATAGGGCGCAGCCCTATAATTCAATAGCCATAATAATCATCCTTCTTATAACCTTGGGTGTTCCCGCCTATGAACTTTGTTCACAGGCGGGGGCGCCCGCTTCTTTTTTCTGATCTTTTCGCAGAGGTTCCCTATAACTTTTTTCAAAGGGCGATTTCCCATGAAAAAATTCTCAGAAGGGTTGCTTTTAATCCGAAATCGTATTATAATATACGATACGATTTCGGATTGAAAGGAAACAAACCTATGGATAAAAACTATGAAATGCTGAGACGCCTGATGCTGGCCACCAATAAAATTGATGGGGTGTATTATCTCCTGGCCAGACATTACGGAGTCAATGAAAACACGCTGGCCTTTATCTATGCCCTTGACGACGGGAGGCCCCATTCCCAGAAGGAGATCAGCGAGGTGTGGCTTATCCCCAGGACCACCATTAATTCCATTGTGAAAAACATGCTGAAAGAGGGATATATCACCTTTGACGGGGAACCCCATACCAAGGAAAAAGCCATAATTCTGACAGAAAAAGGGCGCGCCTACGCAGACCGGCTGTTAAAGGGGATTTACCGGGCTGAAGAGCAGGCCATGGCGGACGCTCTGGAGAAATTTTCGCCGGAATTTGTCACGGCCTTAGAATATTTCAGCGGACGCCTGCGGGAAGGGTTTGATGAAATGGTAGCCGGGAAAGGGGAGGAGAGATGAGTATTCAGTTATCCAGTCACTTTACCTACAAAAAGTTATTTTACTTCTGTCTGTCGCCGATTATCATGATGATCTTTACCTCCATTTACGGAGTGGTGGATGGCTTTTTCGTGTCCAACTTTGTGGGCAAGGTTCCCTTTGCGGCGGTGAATCTGGTCATGCCCTTTATTATGATCCTGGGCGGTGTGGGATTTATGATTGGAACGGGAGGAAGCGCCCTGATCGCCAAAACTTTGGGGGAGGGCAAGCAGGAACAGGCCAACTGCTATTTCACCATGCTGATTAAGCTCACAGTGGTCTTGGGAATTTTCCTGTCCCTGGCAGGGATACTTTTTATCCGCCCGATTTCCTATCTGCTGGGAGCCACAGAGGCCATGATAGAGAACTGTGTGGTCTACGGGAGAATAGTCCTGGCTTTTAATACGGCATTTATGCTGCAAAATGTATTTCAGACCTTTTTGGCCGCTGCGGAAAAGCCTAAGCTGGGCCTGGCGGTGACGACGGCGGCGGGGGTGTCCAACATGATACTGGACGCGCTGTTTATCGGAGTCTTTCAATGGGGAGTGGCGGGGGCGGCAATCGCCACGGGCATCGGTCAATGTATCGGCGGGCTCCTGCCGCTGATCTATTTTAGCCGGCCCAACAGCAGCCGGCTGCGGTTAAAAAAATCGGGTATTGACGGCAGAGCCCTGGCAAAAGCCTGCGCCAACGGAGCTTCCGAGCTCATGAGCAATATCTCCGCCTCTCTGATCAGCGTGATTTACAACCTGCAGCTGTTGAGGTTTGCCGGTGAGAACGGCGTGGCTGCCTACGGCACAATTATGTACATCCAGTTCATTTTTCTTGCGATTTTTATTGGCTATACAATCGGCACCGGCCCGATTATCAGCTACCATTACGGCGCGGGAAATCACAGGGAATTAAAAAACCTGCTGAAAAAGAGCCTGATTCTGGTCAGCGCCGCGGGAATAGCTATGATGGCTGTTGCCTGGGCCCTGTCCTCACCCCTGTCGAAGGTATTTGTGGGCTACGACAAAGAATTATTTGAGATGACGAAACATGCTTTTCGCATGTTTGCCTTCTCCTTTGTGCTGGCTGGCGTGAATATTTTTGCCTCCGCCTTTTTTACCGCCCTCAATAACGGCGGCGTATCGGCGGCCATTTCTTTTATGAGGACCCTTGTCTTTCAAATTATATCCGTCTTGGTGCTGCCCATCTTTCTGGGCTTGGACGGCATTTGGTACTCCATCACCGTGGCCGAGGTTCTGGCCTTTGGCGTGTCTCTGATTTTTCTGGTGCTGAACCGGAGGAAATACCATTACGGGTAAAAGGGGCAACTCCCAGCTGGAGAAAGGGATTATGTTTAATCCAGTTGTTTCCTGAGTTGAAGGTGTCTCAAAAGTCTTTGCTTTTCTGTATGCAGAAGAGATGGCTTTTGAGATGCCTTTTTTGTGCCCCTCAATTATGGACCTCAATTATGGATTATCTGAGGCATAAGGCTTGAGAATGTTTTTGCAATCTGTTATAGTAAAAATATAAATAATTGTTGAAACTTCTCGCCCTGTATGCTATAATCCCTTTATCTTAATTCATATCTGGCTGTTCAGCCAAATTTCCAGGGATACAAAAACGAATACAGGAGGGGCAATGGGAAGAAAAGATGAGATCTTAAACAGCTACTTCAGTGACGCCGGCAGATTCTGCGACTTTTTTAACGGCGCGGTGTTTGGCGGGCAGCAGACGCTAAAGCCGGAGGACACCGTGCCCCGGGAGACAGTCTCCCGAACCAGCGGGGCTCCCAGGAGGCAGCGGGACGTCTGCATGCAGAGCGGGGATCGGGGGAACTATGCAATT